>JADFPZ010000064.1 GCA_022562075.1 Candidatus Zixiibacteriota bacterium
CTTCTACTATTATCCCGATTTTGTCCCAGTTAATAGAACCACCTGACAAATTATCCCGGCTTATCAAAATTGCTGTTCTTTTATTCTGCTTCATAACTACTGCTGCCTCGCTCTTCTGCCCTGTCTGGTCTTTGGTGCTTTACGGCTTTTTTGCGGACGAAGTTCTTTGGCTTTTTTGGCGCTACTGATAGTTCTTGTTTTTTTCTGTCCCTCTTTGTCGACCAGATTCAACTCTATCTCGCTGGTTGTTTGATTGACAGCAACAATGCCAACATTGACTCGGTCTCCCATTCTAAAAACCCGGCGCTTTCTACGACCAATTAGCCGGTACTGCTTTTCATCAAAATGATAATAGTCGTCATTGATCGAAGAAATCCTGACTAAGCCTTCTGCTCCCAGATTATCAATTCGCACCCAAAACCCCCAGCGAGCGACACCGGAAACGACGCCGCCAAACTCGTCGCCTACGTGTCTGGCCATAAACTGAACCTGCTTGACTTTTATGGCGGCGCGCTCGGCCGACTCGGCCACTCTTTCGGTTTCTGAACAGCGAATGGCAACCCGGTCGATTAGCGAAACCACCTGAGAGGCAAATTTCTTTTTGTAGCCCTCCTTCCCCAACGAACGCAGCAGGCGATGAACCAGCAAATCCGGGTAGCGTCTTATCGGCGAAGTAAAGTGAGCATAGTGCGAAAAGGCCAGACCGAAGTGCCCGTTATTTTCACGCTGGTAAACAGCTTTTTTCATCGAACGCAGCATCAGTTCATTTATAAAATCAGCTTCCGGTCTTTCTTTTATCTTTTCTAAAAATCTTGAAAATTGGACCGGCTTCAAATTACCCGAGACAGGAAAAGAATAGCCCAGCTTTTTCATCGTTTCAGAAAACTCCACTATCTTCTCTTTATCCGGCGCGTCATGGACCCGGTGAAGAAAATGCACTCTTTTTCTGCTCGCTTCCAGTGCCACAACCTGGTTGGCAACCAGCATAAATTCTTCAATCAGCCGGTGAGTTTCCAAACGTACTCTGTGACCGAGTTCTAAGACTTCGCCTTTGTCATCCATAACAATTTTTGATTCAGGCAGGTCAAAGTCCAGTGAACCGGCTTCCAGTCTTTTTCGTGATAAAAGCGAAGCCAGTTTGCGGGCTGTTTTCAAGTTAGATGAAACGCGCCTTATTTGATCAGTAATTTTACCATTGTCAAAAAATTCCTGAACTTCCTCGTAAGAAAGCTTGGCCTGCGAATTAATAATCGTATCAGCAATTTTCCAATTAATTACTTTGGCTTTTTTATCAAAATCAACGAATACGGAGTGCGCCATTCTTTTGCAATTAGGTCGCAGCGAGCAGACATCGTTGGAAAGCACTTCCGGCAGCATCGGAATTACCATGCCGGGCAAATAGACCGAATTGCCGCGCCTGAAAGCTTCTCTGTCAAGCGCCCCGCCCGGCCGGACGTAAAAAGAAACATCAGCAATGTGCACTCCCAGGCTGAATCCTTTTTCTGTTTCGACAACCGATATAGCATCATCGTGATCTTTGGCATCAAAGGGGTCAATGGTATAGATGCACGCTTTGCTCAAATCTATTCTACCCAGGGAGTTGTCTTCTGTAAAAGCTGCTGCTTCTTCGGCTTCCGACATAACATCTTCTGGAAATTCTTCCGGCAGGTTATAGCTCTTGATTATGGTCAGCATATCCACCCCCGGTTCTCCCGGGCGGCCAAGCCGCTCAATAATCCTTGCTTCGGGATTCAGATACGGATCTTCCCATTGCAGCAGAACTGCTACAACTTTTTCGCCGTCCTGTGCTTCGAGAGTTTCATCAGGAGGAATATACATGTCACGATGAATGCGCGGATTGTCCGGAACTACTATCGAGAAATGCCCGCCGCTCTTAAACGTCCCCACCATATTTCTGACAGAGCGCTCAACTATCTTGATTACGGTGCCGGTGTCGCGCCCCTCTGACTTGCCCATCAGACGGACCATGACCTGGTCGCCGTCGAGAGCTGTAAAGAGGTGCGCAGACGGGATCAAAATATCTTCGTCATCTTCGCGAATCAGAAAACCTATACCTCTTTTGATTATTGCAATTTTGCCAACCTCGATTTCAAGCTCGGCTGCCAACCCAATTCTGCCTCTTTTGAGCTTGACCAGCTGGCCTGAACTAATCAACTTTTTTACTTCGTTTCGGAATGCCACATAGTCGGGGTTTTTGACAGAAAGAGCTTTGGCCATTTCTTTAAATTTCATGGGCCGGTCGGCTCGTTCTTTGATTGCTTTGATTAGATGCTGGCCTGATAACTTCATGAAGATAATAAACGAAATATGACTGCCAGCTGTCAACAAATTCGGCCAAAAATCAGCCATTTTGGCAGTTGGGGTACTTCGCAAAAAAGGCCCGCCAGATGGCGGGCCTTCTTAAAAATTTGGGCAAAACTAAATGCCCATATGCCCGCCCGGCATATGTCTGCGTTTCATCTTATCATGTCTAACGCCCTGGCGACGCATATTACGCATTTCATGATTTCGTTTACTCTTCAGCTCTTTTAGCTCTATAATCTGTTTTTCGGTAAAGACCGAACGAATGCTTTGCCTGTGCAAATACTTAAGTTTCTCAAGCTCAGCTTTCGCTTGAGCAAGATCGTCTATGGCGCCTAATACAGCCTCTTTTGATACCGCCTCATCTCTTTTGAGATACCTCAGCTCCAATTTGGCTTTTTTGACATCAGCCTGCTGGCCAATCTGAGATTTCTTAAACTCATATCTCAGGCTTTTTAGTTCAGATTTCTGCTCTGCTGTCAGAGCCAGATCCCCTTTTAAAGATTTCAGCAGCTGCTTAAAATTGTGCTGATTACGAAATTGCTGCTTTTGATGAAATTTCTTCAGATGGCCAGCCTGTTTGCTCAAGCCCGGTCCACGATGCCGCGCCTCGGCCAAGCTCGGATAGAGGCAGACTGCAAAACAGACTGAGATTAGCATGATAACCAGATTTCTCATAACTGACCCCTTGTCGTTTAGAGTTTAACTTATCAGTCTTTGCGACTTTTTTCGAGGACTTTTGAATACGCCGAGAAGTTTTCCAGGACTTTACCGGTGCCTCTGGCAACGCAGGTTAAAGGATCCTCGGCGATGTTAACCGGAAGGTTGGTTTCATCGCGCAGCCGTTTATCCAATCCGCGAAGCAAGGCACCGCCGCCAGTCAGCACGATACCTCTTTCGAGAATATCAGACGCCAGTTCGGGCGGAGTACGCTCCAGAGCCTGCCTGACCGCCTCAACGATTATATCAATAGTCTCTGATAATGCTTCACGTATCTGGACTGAAGAAAGTTTCAATATTTTTGGCACTCCGGCCACCAAATCCCGGCCTTTGACATCCATCGAAAGCTCTTTTTCGAGCCCGGTAGCCGAGCCTATCTTAATTTTTATCTCTTCGGCGGACAGTTCACCGATAAGCAGATTGTAGTTCTTCTTGAGATACATGATAATAGCTTCGTTTAATTCATCACCGGCGATTCTTATAGAAGTAACGTTGACGATGCCGTTTAAGGCTATCACCGCGATTTCAGTGGTGCCGCCGCCGATATCGATTACCATGCAACCCGATGGCTGTTCTACCGGCAGACCAACTCCAATAGCAGCTGCCATCGGCTCTGACAGCAGGTATACTTCGCGGGCACCGGCATTTTCAGCCGAATCACGAACCGCGCGCTTTTCTACTTCGGTAATGCCTGAGGGGACTGAAACAACCACCCGGGGCTTCATCAGATACTTATGCTTGACCACACGCCGGATAAAGTCAGATATAAGTTTCTCAGAGATCTCAAAATCAGCAATAACCCCGTCTTTTAGCGGACGAATCGCTGCAATTCCGGCTGGTGTGCGACCGGTCATTTCTTTGGCGGCTGAGCCTATTGCCAGAACTTTGCCGGTAGATTGCTCTATAGCCACCACCGATGGCTCGTTTAGAACTATCCCCTGATTTCTGACATATACCAGGGTATTGGCTGTGCCCAGGTCAATGCCGATGTCGCTTGAAAGCCAGTCAAATAATGCCAATGTCTTGTTTCCTAATATAAGAGAGCTTTATATCCATAGGCCGCAAAAAGCTAGCAGCCTTCACTACCATATATCGTATTATTTAGCCTCAAGTTTACTCTCAAAACCGAGAAAGTGCAATAAAATTGTACCTTTTCAGCTCTTAGCAGCAAAGATTTATCCACTGATTTCAACGGTTTTTTAGATAATTCCAATCTTTAGTTCTGCGCATCGACAACTGCAATAGAAGCCATATCAACTATCTGGGTCACATCCAGCGTCCGGTGTAAAACATGTACCGGCTTCGATAACCCCATCAGAATTGGTCCGATGGCAGTAAGCCCGCCCATTCTCTGCATCAGCTTGTAGGCGATATTGCCGGAATTTAAGTCAGGGAATATCATCACGTTAGCCTTGCTCTTGAGCTTTGAGAAAGGAAAATGTTCTTTCATAAACTCTGGCATCAGGGCCGTATCCGCCTGCATTTCGCCGTCCACAATCAGGTCGGGCGCTTTTTCGTGAAGTATCTTGACTGCTTTTGCCACTTTACTGGATTCATCCAATCTGACAGATCCAAAATTTGAAAATGAAAGCATAGCAATTCTTGGCTCAATATCATAACTCCTGGCTACTTTGGCTGCATTTATGGCAATCTCCGCCAGTTCTTCGGCTGTCGGGTTAATATTAACCGTGGTGTCGGCAAACATATAAACTTTGTCCTGACTGACCATGGCAAACAAACCCGATACCCGGGTAACTCCCTCTGCCATAGGAATGATTTCAAGAGCCGGACGGATAGTAGATGGATAATCTGAGCGTATGCCCGAAAGAAGCGCATCACAGTCGCCCGACATAAGCATCATCAGGCCGTAGTAAATTGGAATCGCCACTCTCCGGTTAGCGCGCTCCATGGTAATACCGCGCCTGCCCCTCAGTTCAAAATATTTTCTGGCATATTCTGAAATTTGAGATGATTCTTTGGGATTGATTATTTCTGCTCCGGCTAATTCCAGATCGTACTCTTTAGCAACTTTGGCAATGCGCTTTTCATCTCCCAATAGAATTGGTTTGGCAATTCCTTCGTCAAGAAGATTCTGGCAAGCCCGCAGAATCCGCCGCGACTCACCCTCGGGAAATACAATTCGCTTCGGCTCAGACTTTGCCTTTTCTGCAATTGATCTCATAAGAGTTCTGCCACTGCCGATTCTTTCCATCAACTCATGCTTGTATTCTTCTAAATCCAGCTCTCTGCCGGCTACGCCGGATTTCATAGCTGCTTCGGCTACCGCTGCTGCTTCCCAGGTCAAAATGCGGGCGTCGAACGGTTTGGGAATAAGATATTCACGACCAAATTTGAACCGTTTTCCGCCATACGCTTTGGCTACTGCCGGCGGAACTTCTTCTTTGGCAAGTGCCGCCAATGATTTTACGGCGGCAATTTTCATCTCTTCGTTTATAGTCGTAGACCAGGTGTCGAGTGCGCCGCGAAAAATAAACGGAAAGCCAAGTACATTGTTGACCTGATTTGGGAAATCAGATCTGCCGGTGGCAACTATTACATCTTTGCGGGCTGCCATGGCATCCGGGTACATGATTTCCGGATCCGGGTTGGCCATTGCCAAAACTATTGGGTCTTTGGCCATTGACTTGACCATTTTTTGAGTAACCAAATCCTTAACGGAAACACCTACAAAAACATCAGCATCTTTCATGGCATCATCAAGCGTGCGGGCCTCGGTTTTTCTGGAGAACTCAGCTTTGTATTTGTCCAGACCGCTTTCGCGGCCTTGGTAGATGACGCCTTTTGAATCCAACATCAGCAGATTTTCGTGTCTGACTCCCAGCGAGCAATACAATTTGGCGCAGGCGATACCGGCCGCCCCGGCGCCGCTGAAGACGACTCTGATTTTGTCTATATCTTTTTTTACAATTTCGAGGGCGTTTAACAAAGCTGCTGCTGAAATTATGGCGGTACCGTGCTGGTCGTCATGGAAAACCGGTATGTTGAGCGTATCTTTTAGAGTCTCTTCGATATAAAAACAATCCGGTGAACCGATATCTTCGAGATTTATACCACCAAACGTCGGCGCCATTAACTGACAGCACTTAATAATCTCATCCGGGTCTTTGGTGTCGAGCTCGATATCGAAAACATCAATGTCCGCAAATCTTTTAAAGAGAATGGCTTTGCCTTCCATAACCGGCTTGCCGGCAGCAGGACCGATATCTCCCAAGCCTAAAACAGCGGTTCCATTTGAAACTACAGCCACCAAGTTGCCTTTGGCAGTATATTTGTAAACATCCGAGGGGTTACGGTATATCTCCATACATGGCTCTGCCACACCCGGAGTATAGGCCAGCGACAGGTCGTACTGAGTGCTGCAGGGTTTGGTCGGGTTTATTTCTATCTTTCCGCGCCTGTCGCGGCTGTGATATTCTAAGGCATCTCTTTTCGAAATCATTCTATCTGCTCCTTAGGGCCCCTAATTAATATATAGAAGAACAACAGTAATAGGATAAGGTTGCAGACGTATTTAATCAAATTTGAAATCAAATATGAAAATCGAAATTTGTGGTGCAGATGAAAAATTGTAGGGGCTGAATATATTCAGCCCCTACAGTCTACTGTAGGTCAGGACTTTTAAATCCTGAGCGAAGCCGAAGGGCTTGCAGTCCTGACATTGGTATCAAAGCAGAAGTTCTGTCATTGCGAGCCCTGATGAAATCAGGGTGTGGCAATCTCGCCTTAAATTACTGAGATTGCCGCGTCCCGACAAAGTCGGGACTCGCAATGACAAGGATCAAATGTATTGGAGTTATATCAAAGAGTGCAAACTACGACGGAAACTCTTACGTTTTCCCGCACCTGCCGCAGGCGCTGATTTCGTCGGTCATGCCTTCGACCGCGATATGCGCCAGTATCTCAGTGCCGGAATCGCTGGAGCGGATAGCTTCTACCTGACAATAATTTTTCACCGCGCCAGACTCCCGACCCACGTACATCGATAACCCGGCTCTGACAGCTAAGAAATGCTTAATCAGCAGATACTCTTCTATTTCATCATCGGTTCGGTGCTGGTCCAGGAACTGGCCGATATCGGCGCTTAAGATATCTTCGATTTGCTTATTTTCCAGCCAGTCGATAATCATTGATTGATTTCCGACCGCCCCGCCGCAGCTTAGTTTGCGCAGAGCGTAGCGGCTGACACGGTCTTTGGTGTCGAGCCTTATTCTTAAGTGGTCTGTTATATCCTTACAGGGCATATCTTAAAGATACCAATTAATTGCTGTTTGTAAACCGTTTCAACATTTACTAAAACTCAGTTCCAGTCCATGCGGTAAATTCTCTGTCCCGATGACCGCCTCGGCCCACGGCGCCCATACAGCTTGGTCAGGAATTTAAGAAGCACAAATCCGAACAGGAAGCCGCCTACATGAGCCAGCCAGGCGACCCCGCCGCCGGTAGAACTTCCGCCCAGCGACATAAATAGCTGCATAAAAAACCAGATACCCAGTACAATCCTGGCCGGAATAGTAATAAACTGGATAAAGAAAAATATTATCAGCACCGTTATACGCGCCTTAGGATGCAAAACAATGTAGGCGCCCATCGCTCCGGCAATAGCTCCCGACGCTCCGACCAGTGGAACTTCGGAACTGGCACCAAACAAAGTATATAATGCGATAGCAGCCAATCCCGACAAAAGATAAAAGAAGATGAATTTTACGTGCCCAAAATAGTCTTCAACGTTATTTCCATATATCCACAGAAACAACATATTGCCAATCAAATGCAGCCAGCCGCCATGCATAAACATCGAGGTAAACGGAGTCAGGTAAGTCGAAAACGCCAGTTCGGGTGTTACTTCGACAGCATGCACCAGCTCCACTGGTATATAGGCGAATTTATAAGTGAATTCCAGAAACCCTTTATCTCCTAAAAGAATACTGAACAGAAAGACAACAGAATTAATTACTATTAGAGCAATGGTAACTACCGGTTTTCTGATTGTCGGGACATCATCTTTTATTGGTATAAACAAATAACTGCTCCGTTAATATCCTGGTCATCACCGTTTTTTAGACTTTGCTCTGATCCAGAATTTGAGATACTTCTCAACTTTATTACCTACTCTATCGGTAACTACTATGGCCAGATGATGCTCGCCAGGTTCCAGAGACTTAATCGGCGCGGTCTGGCAGATAAAAGTTTCCGGGTCGTATTCGGGAATCATCCAGTTGCCGTCGAGTTTTATCAAAATATTTCTGTCATCTTCAAAACCGGATAAAGTGTCAGATAGTTCAAACCTTATGGGCATATTGGCATTTCGATATTTTTTGTTAGCTCTGACATTCAGATTTTTGATTGAAGGGGGGTCATAATCTATAACCGCGGCGAATGAGCCGCCGCCGAGAGATTTTGCCTGCAGTCTGTTACCGTCTCTTTCATTTTCAAGCCAGACCCATTCATTTTCTTTCTTGTCCAGCCAGCAGATTCCGCTCAGATCATTTTTAGGGAAATCTCCTACCATCTCAATAGAAACTTCAAATTCCTCCCGGCAGAGAATCGTTTCCGGCAGAATTTCATAATGATCAGAGTTTAACCGCAGTGCAGATTTTCTGATTATTTTGTTCGTTCTGATTTGAATTAACATCGGTTTGTACAGACTGTTTTCTGCAAATGAAACTTCAATCCTGTCACCGGTTGCGATAGTCCGCTGGCCATAACCGACAGCGTAGGCGCGGAAATTTTCAATGGTGCTACGCTCGTAATCAGGAGAAGTATTGAGAACAACTTCGATTTTTGTAATTGTTGCCAGTTTAGGAGAGGGAGCAATGAAACAACGATAATTTATTGGATTAAGCATTCTGGCTTGCCAGATTCCCAACAAGGTGCTGTCATTGTACAGCTTCACCCAGGCTTTACTGGCTCCCTTATTATCTGAAAAAATGTCGACCCAGAGACCATCTTCGTCAACTCTTGCTACAACCTCTTTTGCAGGCCTAGCAACCCTGTCCAGAATTCCGTGGTAGAGATTATCCCGGATTAGACCGCCGCTTTGTGTAAAAATGAATAGCCTTAGAACCTGACCCGGGCGAATTCTGGAATCGGTCTTGCATATCAGGCTGCCGTCATCATTATACTCTGTCTTGATTTTCTTAGTAGCATACCAACTGTTCTTTGATCCCTTGAAAGTGACCACTGAATCAATGCCAAAGAGCTTGTATTCTCCAATTGCTTTGAAATAATAGAAAGTGCTGTCCGAATCTGTAATTATTGTAGAATCCAGATGGAAAATATTTTCAGCCGGACCATATATGAACTTAAAACCAAGTTCTGAAACATTGCCACAGCAATCTTCGGCCACAACTCTGGCAGACCGAACTCCGGCATTATCTGTTCCTTTTTTACCGATATGTCCCTTAGAGCCATTTGGAGATTTGCTGCCCTTAAATTGATTCCATCTGTCATTAAACAAGCGGCGAACTTTCGGGCGATCCTCGACAAACTCGCCATAATCATATTCGAAATTGACAGACTGTTCATTTTCATAGTTCAGAGTATCAAAGAGTGATTCATAGTAAAGCTGGTCATCTACATAAAGCGACAGCTTTCGTACAGATCTTTTCATACCACTGGGTCTCATCAGGTCATAGCAGTCTGTCATTATCCCGAACGGCCGATTAAAATACAGAACTGTGTCGAGAGTATATTTGCCGGCTGACTCTGTTTTTATAACGTCATAAAACATCTTTCTGACTCCGCTGTCAAACATCGAAGTGTCATCCAGAATCTTGAAACCAACTCTGGTAAAAATGGGCCGGACGTTGTCATTCAGGCTGAAGCCATGAGAAAGCGGATTAAGCGGTTGATTGTCCGAGCTGCGTTTTTCAAAATGAAGATGCGGCGCCCCGGCGCCGGTTTGTCCGCTTTGGGCTATCAACTGGCCTTTTCTAATTTTCAGGCTGTCAGCCGGAGGATAGAGGTCAACAAAGTAACGTTTTGAACTTAGCTGGGCTGATTTAACATAGTTATCTATTGAAGGGATGAACTTGGCCAAATGAGCAAAGACGTAGTAATAACCGTCATTTCCCATGATGTATATGACCTTGCCATAGCCCTCATATGAGGCTCTTACCCGCCAGACATAGCCTTCTACCGGAGAAAAAACAGCTTCTCCGGCTGCTCCGCCGGTTCTAATATCAACCCCGCTGTGAAACCGGTTAGCCCTCATATCCCCAAATCCCGAGGCCAGATCTATTTTTCTCTTTACCGGCCAGTCAAGAGTTTGAGAATAACCTGATATAAAAAGCATCAAAAAGAGTGGAACGATTGAGAAAATTTGCTTCATATTAATCCTTATCTCTAAATATATCTTGCATATTGTACAATTCTATGGCCAATCCGATAATTAAAGCAACTATTTTGTATAATTGATACTTTATCGGTATTGCCAAATTGGACAGTTAAAGTATATTAACTGCCCGCCTGCCGATATCAATAGCAGCCGGTAAATTTTTGGATTTTACTTAAAGGAGTTTTTTAGATGTTTAAGGCACTTCGCAGAATGATTGTTCCGATAATCATAATAGTTCTATTCTTTTTTGCAGGTATGATCGTACTGGAATGGGGCATGGGTTTTTCCAGCCGCCAGAGCTTCCAAAATACGAATCTTGCAGCTATCATAAACGGGGAAGAAATCACCTGGCAGCAGTACAATCGGACATATAACAACTTAGCACAGGCTGAAATTCAAAATGCCCCTGACCAGGAACTCTCAGAGAATCAGAGAAGACAGCTTCATCTGAATGCCTGGCAGCAGATAGTGAATGACCGGCTCTTGAAGCAACAGGTAAAGAAATTCGACATTATTGTTTCCGCAGAGGAAATATATTCATTTTTGAAATACAGCCCGCCGCCGGAGCTTCAGGCCGCACCGAGCTTTCAGACCGATGGCAACTTTGATTACCAGAAATATATCAATGCCATGGCGGACCCGCAGGCCGAAGCCTTTTGGGCTTCCATTGAACCAATCATAATAGGCGAAATTGAAAAATTAAAGATTCAGGAAATGGTGCTTCAAGCTGCTCACGTAAGTGAGGACGAAGTCAAGCGCGCTTACATTGAAAAGTTTGAACAAGTAGACCTTGGGCTTATTAACGTATCTTTTGCAAGATTTTCCAAACCTCCTCCTAAAAGCACCGATGATGAAATACGTGCTTTTTTTGAAGAACGTCGGGACGATTATTATTTGGAAGAAAAAAGGAGTCTGAATATTGCCATATTGGAAAAGTCTCCCAAACCTTACGACTGGGAAATTTCCTACAATCTGGCTGTAGCAATTTATGACTCGATTCAAGCTGGTTCAGATTTTGCAGAAATGGCCAGAAAGTATTCTGATGATGTTACTTCAGAAGATGGCGGTGACCTGGGCTGGTTCCCGGTTGGCCAAATGGTCCCCGAGTTTGACAAGATGGTCTTCAGTATGCAGCCAAATGATGTAAGTGAACCAATTAGAACACAATTCGGCTGGCATATAATCAAGGTTCACGAAAGAAAAGAAGTAAATGAAACCCCTCCCGGGAAAGACGAAGCTGAACTGGTCAAAAAAGCACGCGCTTCGCATGTTTTGATTAAGACTGATGTTTCTCAGGAAACCCTGGATGAGCTATACAATAGACTTGAACGGTTCTATAGGGCAGCAGTTAGCTCAGGTTTTGAGAAAGCCGCCCGTGATTTGAAAATGCCTGGAAAGAGAACCACCGCTTTCTTCCGCGGAAAAAACATCCAGTTCATTGGCAGTAATCCGCAGGTGGATAAATTTACATTTGAAAGTGAACTTAACGATATATCTGAGTTGATGGAAAACAAATCTTCATTTTTTGTGGTTCAGCTGTCCGAAATTAAATTAGCCGGCCCGGCTGCGTTCGAAGATGCAAAAGACAAAGTACTGCTTGATATCGTCCGGTACAAAGTTCTGACATTATGTATGGATACAGCCAATGCCATCTGGAATGAGTTTAAGGCCGGAACCCCCATTGAAAAAGCTGCAGAAAATCATGCCGAGAATATTGAAATTTTAGAATCAGTTTCACGTACCGGCTGGGTACCCCAGC
>JADFPZ010000272.1 GCA_022562075.1 Candidatus Zixiibacteriota bacterium
GGAACTATTCCGATTACTACCATATTCGCTCTGGCACTGGCGCTTTTCGTTAATAGAACGTTCAAAGGACGCGCTCTTTTTCGCTCAGCTTGTTTTCTGCCATCAATAACATCGATGGTGGTGATAGCTTTAATTTTCACCAATCTCTATCAACGCGGCGGCTATATTGCCGGACTCTGCAGCCTGATTGGTCTGACCCCTCCGGTGCACGGCTTCCTGTTTGACAGGTCTACTGCCTTGTATTCTATCATGGCTATGGATGTATGGATGTCGGTCGGCTACTATATGTTAATATTTCTGGCGGGCCTGAAATCTATACCGGATGAACTGTATGAAGCTGCCGATGTCAACGGCGCTGGCTTTTTTAGAAAGTTGTTTTCAATAACTTTGCCGCTTCTCAAACCCGTAGCTCTCTTTATTCTGGTCATAAATACTATAAAATCTTTTCAGATCTTCGTTGAGATATTTGTCATGACCAAGGGGAAGTTTGATACCTCAACCATGGTCTATTTCATTTACGAAATCGGTCTGACCACTACTCTACAGTCCGGCTATGCTTCTGCCGCCGCTTATATTCTGTTTGGCATCATTGCTTTGTTCTCACTGGCGCAATTTGCTCTGCTCAGGAGAAGGCAGCCGCTATGGTAAAAAGCATCTTGGCATTATCTAAATACGTTTTATTGGCGCTGGTCTTGTTCATAATGGTATTTCCATTGGCATGGATGTTTCGGGTCTCCCTGATGGAAATGGGCTCGTCGATTTCTATTGAAAATTTAATTGCCAGCGGCATTTCTTTCGAGGCTTATAGTCAACTTTTTTCCGGCACCAACACCTTAAAGTATTTCTTTAATTCAGCTTTTGTGGGCATAACCGTAACTATTGGGAATATTCTTTTCTGCTTCATGGTAGCCTATGCCCTGGCCCGATACAGAAATCTAACAAACAAGCTTCTCTTTGCCTCTGTTGTCATTGTGCTTATGATACCGGCCCATATTCTTATTGTGCCGCTTTATCTGTTTGCTCTAAAAGTTGGCATATATGACACTTACTGGTCTCTTATTTTGCCCTGGATGGTCCAGCCAATTGGCATTTTTCTGGTCAAACAGTATATAGAAAATATTCCGCCTTCTATGGAAGAGGCTGCCAGAATTGACGGCGCTGGCGAGTTCAGAATTCTTTTTCAGGTAGTCATGCCGATGTGCAAACCGGCTCTGGCAGTACTTGCGATTCAGGTTTTTTTCACCAATTGGAATTCGTTTCTCTTTCCATATATACTGACCAATAGCGACAGCCTGAAAACTTTACCGGTCGGCTTGGCACATTTGCAGGGTTTTCAGGCAATTGACTGGCAACAGCTGATGGCTGGCTCAGCTATTGCCGTGCTGCCGGTTTTGATTCTTTTTCTAATTATGCAAAAGCAGATTGTATCCGGCATAACTGCCGGAGCAATAAAACAATAGCTATATTGGACAATGTTTTTGCTGTTTTTCCTTGCTTTAAAAAGGCTGATACTGTTTTATATTGCGGTTGTATAATGAATATAGATTGAAGTTGTTTTAACTATATAAGAAAGGGTGAGGAAATGCCTATCAAAAGACTAATAATACTTCTTTCGGTCATTGCCTTGATTGCCGGTTGCGGTGCCAGTAAAAATTACGTTGATGAACAGATCAGAAACTCAGAAGCCAGAACATCAGCTCAGCTTGGCGATGTAGAAGGCATGGCCAGCACTACCAGCTTGGACCTTCAGAAACTACAGGCTCTTCAAAGTGACCTCGAAGCAAAAGCCGAAATGGCCCTTAATCAGGCCCAAGGATTTGAAAACTATCAGATCATCTGGGAAGGTGAAGTAAACTTCGATTTTGACAGCGATGAAATCACTTCTGCTGCCGAGCAGACTCTCATGGATGCCGGCCAGAAAATGGAATCAAGTGCTGAGTCTTTGGTCGAACTTGTCGGACATACTGACAATACCGGCTCCAACGCCTATAATCTGGAGCTTGGTGGAAGACGCTCAGAATCTGTCAGGCGCTTTTTGGCTGATCGTTTTGGGATATCACTCTACAGAATGTTTACGCTTTCTTACGGTGAAGAGAAAGCGGCTGCAATGTCTGATGAACCGAATTCTGCGTCAAGAAATCGTCGGGTAAAACTGATTGTCTGGGGGCAGCTCTAATAAATTAAAGACTAATGTCGATTTAGGGGCGGGTATTTGCTACCCGCCTTTTTTTGAGACATTATTTTACTTCAAGCTCTATCCCGGCAGTTTCGAAACGAGCCCGGACTGAAATAGTATCGTCGTATTTGAAATAAGTCTCTGCAAATGTATAGGGCCATACCGAGCCTTTCCCCCGCCTGCCGCTGTCATCTTCATCAATATATCCGGACAAGAGATACTTCCCTGCCGGCAGGTCTATATAGAATGTCTTATTTAGCAGACGAAGATGGTAAGACTGTTTGCTTTTC
>JADFPZ010000273.1 GCA_022562075.1 Candidatus Zixiibacteriota bacterium
GCCGGTGACAACGATGTCTGGCTGAGTGACCGCTCACCACTCGGTATTCCCTTCTGGAGCCTGCGCCACACAGCCAGCGATGAAACTCACAATAGACGGATAAACGCAAACAAACCCGGCAGTCCCTGTCCCAAAGGTTTCCTGATATCCAATACCGAATTTACTAAAGTTCCCATCTGCCACGCTTCGCGGATTTTCCAGAAGCGAAAACTGAAACAAGTTGCAGAGAGTGGTGCCGCCCCGGAAAAAATTAGTTTCACCAGTAAAAAAATTATGGCCAAGGCCTGTATTTGCCATGACCTGGCCGGCACAGTAACCTTAAAACTTAAGATAGATAAAGAGGCGCTGCCGTCGATTTGCTGTGGCCCCAACATTGTAAATTTTTCCAAAGTCGCCACACTTGAAGAAATGGTTGGCCATATCTATGGACGACTGTCTCTATTGACCAACTCTGAGCGTCCGCACATGTTCATTAGGGAAATATCGCTCTATGTAGATTACCTCCGTGATGAACTCCAGAGAGCATCGGATGGATTGCTTGACAAGACAACCAAGAGTTTTTTGGAATTTAAACAAAATCTTAACGACGCTATCGAATATTATAAAAAGCTTGCCGAACAATTCAGCTCAGAACAAAGGGAAAGGTTTTTGAGAGAACTCGATGCTCTGTTTGAAGAAATAGAAAAAGTTCTACCTGAGCCGGCCACTCCCATGTCTATTGCAGTTATTTAGCAGCGAGTCGCCTGACGGGACCGTTGTAGCCATTATCAAATAAACCTTTCATAATTGATAAGAGTTGTTATGAGGCCCCAATTCTGATATCATTCAATTATTGCATTAATGAGAATGTGAACTAAATTCCAAATTCTTGAGGGTTTTGTGGATAAGCACCATCCCGATAACGATAAAACTCAAACGCACGTTGTTCTGTCTCAGGGGACGATGGTGGAGCACTACCGGATAATAGAAAAGATTGGTGCCGGTGGGATGGGTGAGGTTTATCTGGCGGAGGATACCAAGCTTGACCGAAAAGTAGCTCTCAAATTCCTGCCGTCGCACATTGCTCAGGATGCCGATGTACGGACAAGGTTCACGCGCGAGGCGAAGGCTGTCGCAAAACTGGACCACCCTAATATTGTAACGATTCATGAGGTTGGCGAATTCAACGGCCAACCGTTTTTTGCCATGCAGTTCATTGACGGCAAGACCCTTCAGCATTATTGCAAAGAAGAACCGCTCTCAGTCAGCCAGATAGTTAATCTTATTATGCAGATATCGGATGGTCTTGGCAATGCGCATGCGGCTGGAATTATTCATCGTGACATCAAATCCGCAAATATCATTGTCGACCAAGAGTTTCGCCCGAAAATATTGGATTTTGGTCTGGCAACCGTGCAAGGCGGTGATGCTCTTACTAAAGCAGGTTCAACTCTCGGCACGGTAGCCTATATGTCACCGGAGCAGGCCAGGGGAAGCAAAGTTGACCACCGCTCGGATCTGTTCTCTTTAGGAATAGTTATGTATGAACTTATAGCAGGTCGCACGCCGTTTAAGAGAACGAATGATACCGGCACGATGCATGCCATTATAAATGAAAACCCTGAACCACTAGCGCGGTACAAGTCCGATGTCCCCCCGGAACTTCAGCGCATTGTAACAAAGTGTCTGGCGAAAAATGCGAACGAGAGATATCAAAGCACAGCAGATATTGCGGTCGATCTTCGTATTTTGGACAGGATTACAGCTTCCGGAGAACATGAAATCTCCGGACAAACTGCAGCGTCACAAACATCTATTGCTGTTTTGCCTTTTGCCAATATGAGTGCTGACCCGGAAAATGAATATTTCGCCGATGGCTTAACAGAAGAGCTGCTTAACGTACTGGCTAAGAATCCGGAACTAAAAGTTATTGGTCGCACTTCTTCTTTTGCGTTTAAGGGCAAACAAGAAGACTTGCGAGAAATAGGGAAAAAGCTGGGTGTCGGAACAATATTGGAGGGCAGCGTGCGCAAAGCCGGAAATCGTGTACGCATTACAGTCCAGCTGGTCAAAACTTCCGATGGTTTTCACCTGTGGTCTGAAACGTATGATAAAGTGTTAGAAGATATCTTCGCTGTTCAGGATGAAATAGCAGGTGCCGTGGCGAATGCCTTGGATGTCACCCTGCTTGGAAAGTCCGCTACCAAGCAAACAAATAACCCGGAGAGTTATGCCCTGGTGCTCCGTGCGAAGCAGTCGGCTCAGCAGATGACTAAATCGGCAATAGGCTTAGCAGCTAATTTGTTCCAAAAGGCGATCGATTTGGATCCCGACAATGCTCAAGCATGGGCTGGACTGACTCAGGCTTTCGTTAATCAAGCTGGCTACGGCTATGAAGACGTCCAGGAAGCATATCGCAGGGCAAAAAAGGCCGCCCAGCAAGCGCTGGCACTTG
>JADFPZ010000065.1 GCA_022562075.1 Candidatus Zixiibacteriota bacterium
GTGTTTTCAGTAAGGATTCTGTGAAATTCGAGAACTTTGGAAGCAGTTAGGGGTTCTTTACGTAGATTTTCTTCTACATGAATCATTGCCCGATAGTTGTTAAGAATCATATGCTCAGATTTATTCTTAGGCTTTCTATTTTCTACAATCATTCGCCTGGCTACCCGGCGAGTTGTGCTCGCTCCTTCCAGCTGAGACGAAGCGATTGCTTCTTCCATTATGCCACGAGAAATAAATCTTTGTCTGGACGAATCATCCATGACTGCGCTTAATTCCAGTTTTCCTCCGAACTGCATATCAATTTCATGGAAGAAGGAGTCAAGGATCGGTAGCGTTCGCCATGTAAAAAAATTTCCATTTTTATCTTTAACAGGAGTTGTTCGTTCAGGAGAAGCGTTTCTAGAAAATTTTACTAACGCCCAAAATTCTTCGGCCGTTACGCCGTGAGGCCTTGGTAGATACTGAACTTTATCCCAAAACAAGTATTTCGGCTGAATTGTTTTTACAAAATAACTTGAAAAGTCAATTGGTTTTTTGAACATTTTATCCAATGCTTTGGACAAAACTTTTGCGTGGTCCGGTTGTTTGAGCTTGTAATATTTCATGCTATCTTCCTATTAACTTAAGTTTCTTATCCTAGAATATATGTATACTCTATATATGTAGTATACATATAGTATACATATCGGTTCATATGTCAAGTGTATATATGAAGTATACATATTGTATACTTATATCATGGTATGCTAAGGTTCTAAAATGCATAGGATTAGAAAGCGGCCAACTCAATAAATACGTAACTTCTTGTTAAACAGGCTATTACATCGTGCTTATTAATGCAATCCAATCGAATACCAATACAGACCTCTTGCCAGGAAGTGCGATTTCAACAGGCAGATATTCAAGTTCCAGCCAGCTAGAACAAAAAAAACTATTGACATACGGAACTTTTGACGATATATATCGTTATATGTGCATAAGCGGTGACTGGCTGGGCAAGTCAATAAAGCCGCAGGCAGAGATGTAATTATGGATACGAAACAGTACAGCAAATATTTTAAGGCTTTCAGCGACCGCTCGAGGCTGAGAATCCTGGGTCTTTTGGCCGGCAAGGAGATGACAGTCAACGAGATAGTGGCAGTAGTAGGTCTGTCACAGTCGACTGTCAGCCGTCATTTGAGTGTTTTAAGAGATTCCGGGATTGTAGATGACCGTCGCGACGGGCAGATGGTTATCTGCTCTCTTAACAAAGAGGCCATAAAAGGCTGCTGCATGGGATTTTGCGATTGTTTTGAATCACCAAAAAAATCAAAGAAGAAAAGAAAGTAATATTTTTTTGAAACATATATCGTTATATACGCATATATAGATATAAGCATAACAGCCAGCCCGCCTTATTTTATCGGCGGGATGGCTAAAGAAACCTTAAACGAAGGAGAGTTTTATGATACGCTTCGCGATTCCAAGAGTTGCCCATTGCGGCGAAGGCTGCAGGCTATAGTCCCGGGCAAGACCTAAAACTGCCCAGTATTTTTAGTTCAGAATATGCAGCCTGGAAGAATCCAAATCTTCCAGGCTGCCGTATTTAACAGCGTGAATTTTTTTCGTCGAACAAATCTCCTGCATATTTGTTCTTATTCAATGAATACCAGAATTTGACGAAAAGACCTAAATGGACTATTCTCAGAAGGAGTTGTTATATGTCTGAAAAATCATTACCTGTTTCAACCGGCTTTATCTGGGCTATAATTGCTGCTGTTGTAATAATTGGGCTGGTACCAATGACGATGAAGTCCAAAGATTATACTACTGAAAAATCGGAGAATAAGATGACTTTAAATAGCCTGACCCCCGAAGAAGAAAGAGTAATAGTTCACAAAGGCACCGAGCCGGCTTCAAGTGGTAAATACGACAAGCACGATGCCGAGGGAACCTACACTTGTAAGCAGTGCGATGCACCGCTCTATAATTCTTCTGACAAATTTAGTTCCAACTGCGGCTGGCCGAGTTTTGACGATGAAATCGACGGCGCGGTCAAAAGGACTCTTGATGCCGACGGCAGCCGGACCGAAATCACCTGCGCCAAATGCGGCGGGCATCTGGGGCATGTTTTCGAAGGAGAACAGCTAACAGATAAAAACATCCGTCACTGTGTAAATTCCATATCTATGAAATTTATTCCTGCCGGCCAGGAAGCCGCCGTCCAAAAAGCTTTTTTAGCGGGCGGTTGTTTTTGGGGGATCCAGCACCTGCTAAAAGATTTTGAAGGTGTACTTGCAACTTCGGTCGGCTATATGGGCGGCCATACCAACAGCCCGACTTATAAAGAAGTTTGCAGCGGCAAAACCGGACACGCCGAAACTGTGGAAGTTGATTTTGACCCTGGCAAAACAGATTTTGAAACGTTGGCGCGTTTCTTTCTCGAAATCCATGACCCGACCCAGGTCAACCGCCAGGGACCGGACATTGGCGATCAATACCGCTCGGCCATTTTTTACAGAGATGACAATCAAAAAGAGATAGCCGAAAATCTAATTAAGTTTCTAAACAACCATGGTTATGCTGTAGCTACAGAAGTTACTAAAGCCGGCACATTTTGGGTGGGTGAAGAATATCATCAGGACTACTATGCTAAGAATGGTGAAGCGCCCTATTGTCATATTTATCAGAAGCGGTTTTAGGCTCAAGCATAGCTCGTAAATTTACGGCTAGCCTTCTATCTTCAATTATTAGAGGATTTATGGTTCAGCTCTTCATTTTCTCAATAGTTAGCATATTTCATATCCAAATTCCTCACGTAATATTGCAATAATTTCTGCAAAATAAAATTGAACCATCTTACGGACATGAGCGACCTTATATCCAAAGCGATGAAAAGAACCACAGAACAAATTTATAACGAATTGCTGGTGCTACGATGTCAGAGCGGAGAAGCCGACGCCGTCAAAGAGCTTATCAGCCGCTGGCAGATGAGACTGGCGCGATATGTATTCCGGCAGACCGGCAACAGCGACGACACCGCCGATGTCATGCAGGAGATCTGGGTTTCATTTGTCCGGAAATTACGGACTCTCGATGACCCGGCTGCCTTTGGGCAATGGATTTATCGGATAGCCTCGGCGCGCACTGTTGATTGGATTCGAAAGAAAAAAAGAGAACACACTTTGCTGAAAGCATCTGTTGAAGAAGTTGCAAACTTCGATTCAGAAGTGTCAGGACAGACAAGACGTCAAGAGCAAATAGAAGAACTCAAGAAAGGAATTGCAGAGCTACCTATGGATCAGCGAACTATTCTGACAATGTTTTATCTGGAAGAGTGTTCAGTATCTGAAGTTGCTGCGACCTTGAACATCCCGGACGGTACTGTCAAGTCGCGGCTGTTTCAAGCTAGAAATCAATTAAGAAAACTAATAGACAGGAGTATATGATGAAAGAAAACGAAATCGACAGTATGATTAGAGAAGCCTTGAGTAAGGAAGATGCTGCCCGTTTTGAGAGCCTCGGAGGCGAGGAATCGCTGTTTGCACAGGCAATTGGCCTTTTTCAGGGACGATCCCGCTTGTTTAGTTTTATGGCGGTAGTTGTCATGATTGCCATGATGGCATTGGCAGTTTTTGCAGCCATAAAATTCATGGAAACCGGACGCGTTCGTGAAATGATATTGTGGGGGGCGGTTTGCTTTTTAGGGCTCTCAGGAGTTACAACATTGAAAATCTGGAGCTGGATGGAGATGAGCAAAAATTCTTTACGCCGTGAAATTAAACGCCTAGAACTGCAGGTGGCCTATGTGACAGCGTCGATAGCTGAGCTGAAAGAGTTAATCCAGAATAAAGCTTGATAACACAACTAATTGTTGTTGCCCTAACTGGCCGAAAATGACAACTTAGTTTTATTCCAGAAAGGGTCAGCCATGAAAAGATTAATATTCGTTTTAGCGATTATTGGTTATCTGACAGTTACTGCCTTGAGCTATGGCCAGACTGGTAGCCTGTCAGCGGGTGAAGGCTTTATTGAAGTGACCGGCGGCAAAGTCTGGTACAAAATAGTTGGCGGTGGCAGCAGCATTCCCCTATTGATGCTGCACGGCGGTAACGGAGTCTCGAGTATATATCTGAAACCTCTGGAAGCTCTGGCCGACCAGCGCCCGGTTGTTTTTTTTGACCAACTCGGCTGCGGCAACTCCCCGGGTCCCTCAGATACATCTCTGTGGACAATCGAAAATTTTGTTGAACAGATTGCAGCTGTGCGAAAGGCCTTGAACTTAAAACAAGTTCACTTATACGGACATTCCTGGGGCACCATGCTGGCGATTGATTATATGCTTGGGGAACCAGCGGGAGTACAGAGTCTTGTTCTGGCAGGGCCAGTATTCAGTATTGAAAGATATATTCAAGATAAAGTGAAACTACTGGAGACACTTCCGGACTCGATCTGGAAAGTGATAAAGAAAAACGAACTGGAAAGCACTCTCGATTCCCCTGATTACATGCCGGCAATGATGGTATTCTTGGGGCAGTTCTTTGCGCGTAGGCAACCCTGGTCGGATGAACTAAACCAGGCCTTTGCCACCCTAAATCACAGCTTGGCTGGATACATGTTTGGTCCCTATAGTTTTCGATTTACCGGAACTCTGGCGGGATACAATCGCACCGATAGACTTGGTGAAATCAATTTGCCGACCCTGCTAATTGCCGGTGAGTATGATATATCTACCCCCGCAACTGTGAAAGACTACCAGAGCTTAATTCCGGGTGCTGAACTAACAATTATTGAAAATGCCGGACATCTGACTATGCATGATGAGCCCGAGGCCGATATCAAAGCAATTGGTGAGTTTTTGAATAGAGTCGAAAATAAATAGTTCAATTTCTATTCAGTAAATAACGGGTTAATAATTTCAGGCGGTGTTGATTCTCTTTCCTCTTAGACTTTATCTGTTGGAATGATAGTTATATGTGAGCCAGATTGAATCCAGCCGCTTGGTTCTTTTCGATATATATCTACCGAACGAAGCGGCAGTGAATGAGTTTCACCAGATTTACTTTTGTAATCATATCTGGCTACATAATAAACGATGGCAATGCTATCGTAGATTTGAACCTCTGAATCGAGTATTTCAAAACCCACTCCCCTAAAATTTTCAAATGAAAAATCAACATTGGTCATATAAGCATCGATTCCCCGTTCAATGGATTTGCTGGAAACCAGAAAACCTATCCAATCTTCAGTATGCGCACTCTGGATGGCAGCCCGGTCTCGATTTATAAATGAGCTGAAGATTGAATTGATATGCGCAAGAATCTCCTTGCGATCCTGGGCTTTTCTGTTAGTCATATTTGAAACTCCATTCTTTATTGGAATTGCTGAATAAGTAGATACGAGAATATCTAAGCATTGTTTAACGATCCCAATCACTTATTTTAATAAAGACAGTCCCGAACAACCTAAAACTCAACTAATTCTAATATGTAACCTACTGTTACTATTGGCCTTAGTCAGAACCTTGATTGGTTTATAAAAAAATGCTGTTATTTGAAACTTTTTGGTCTAATCTATGGTTATACATACCGACCGGTTGGTCTGTAAGATAAAGTGAATAAATTATGACTATTAGAAATGCCAGCGCCACCAGAGAAAAAATAATTCAGGCGGCTTTTGAAGAAATCCACAGCCATGGCTTTCAGGCTACCAGTATGAATGAGATTATAAAGAGAGCAGGCATAACCAAAGGGGCTCTTTATTATCATTTCAAAAGCAAAACAGAGCTGGGCTATGCCGTAATAGATGAGGTAATCCGGCCTCTGATGAAAGAGCGCTGGCTGGATCCGCTCAGCAAAAGTGAAAATCCGATTGATGCTCTCATAAACTGTATGGCTGAACTAATCAAAAATACTCCCAAGCAAGCCGTAATCAGGGGCTGTCCTTTAGCAAATCTGGCTCATGAAATGTCCGGAATCGACGAAGGCTTTCGTTTGAAATTGGGTGAAGTGCTAAAAGCCTGGCAAGACGGTTTGTCTCAAGTGTTCTCTGAAGGGATCCAAAAAGGGCATGTCAGGCCTGATGTAGATACCAGCAATGTCGCCTGTTTTCTGGTAGCATCTATTGAAGGTACAATTGGCATGGCCAAAAATTCCAAAGACGAAAAGACGTTTCATCGCTGTGCCGAGCAGCTGATTATTTATCTGGAATCGCTTAGAACCAAAGAGACCAAACCAACCACTTGAAAATCTATCAACGAACTAAACTAAAGAGAAATCAGATTTTTTAAAATAGAAAGGAACAACAGTTGGAAATCAATAATCAAAATGGCAACGGCTTCGGCGGCAGGTACGGTGAGTTTATTCTCAAGTATCGCTGGTTTGTTATAGTCGGACTGCTGGCCCTGATTGCGCTGACCGGCTCGGGCGCACGTTTCATTGAGTTTTCGACAAACTACCGGGTCTTTTTCTCAGAAGACAATCCACAGCTCCTGGCCTTTGACGAACTACAGAATATCTACACCAACAATGACAATATTATATTCGTGATTGACGTCCCGGATGACGATCCCTTTAGTGCGCAGTCGGTTAAGATTATTTCAGAACTTACAGAAAAAAGCTGGCTGCTACCTTTTGCAATTCGTGTTGACGGCGTCACCAATTTTCAGCACTCCGAAGCGGACGGAGATGACCTGATAGTTGCGGATCTGGTTGAAGACGCTGATGCCATAGATTCGAGTGGGCTGGCCAAGGCGCGACGGATAGCCTTAAACGAGCCGCTTTTAAAAAGCCGTTTGCTTTCTAATGACGGCAAGTTTGCCGGTATAAATGTTACTATTCAGTTACCGGGCGAATCTATAAGTGAGGTCCCGACAACGGCAGCAGCGGCTCTGGCTCTGGCGGACAGCATAGAAAATAAATATCCGGGCACAGAAATTTATCTGACCGGCATGGTCATGATCAATAACGCTTTTGTCACTTCCGGCAAGGGCGACTTGACGACTGTATTTCCTTTGATGTTTTTAATGATTGTGTTTTTGATGATAATTTTGCTGCGTTCGTTTTGGGGAACGATTACGACTGTATTATTAATCGCTTTTTCTGCAGCAGTGGCAGTAGGTCTGGCCGGCTGGCTCGGAATACGTTTAACGCCAGTTTCGGCGCAGGCACCGACCATGATAATGACTCTGGCAGTGGCCGACAGTATCCACCTGCTGGTCACGATGCTTCAGGAGATGCGATTAGGTCGTTCGCGGAAAGATGCTATTATAGAAAGTTTGCGGATAAATTTTGTACCAATATTTTTGACCAGTCTGACTACTGTCATAGGTTTTTTGAGTCTCAATTTCAGCGACTCACCGCCCTATCGCGATTTAGGTAATATTACAGCGATAGGAGTAACTGTTGCGTTTCTTCTTTCAATAACATTTCTGCCGGCAGTTTTATCACTATTGCCTGTAAAAGTCCGTCAGCAAAAGGAACGAAAGTCAAACATCTTCGGTGATTTTGCTGACTGGGTTATCGGCAGGCAGCGCTTGATTTTAATTGGTTCGGCAGTAGTAGTTATATTTGCAGCCGTTATGGTTCCGCAGAACAAATTAAACGATGAGTTTGTTAAGTTTTTTGATACCACCATTAGATTCCGAACGGACTCCGATTTTGCTTCTGAACATCTGACCGGTTTTATGACGATAGAGCATTCGATAGGCTCAGGAGAAGAAGGCGGCATTGCCGAGCCGGAATATCTGGCCAAATTAGACTCTCTGGCCGATTTTTACAAAACGCTGCCGAACGTCGTGCACGTCAATCATTTCGGATTAGTGATGAAACGGCTGAACATGAACATGCATGGTGACGATTCGGCATACTATCGCATTCCGGACGAACGCGATCTGGCGGCCCAGTACACTTTGCTATATGAAATGTCTCTGCCCTACGGACTGGACTTAAACAATATGATTAGTATTGATAAGTCATCTACACGAATGATTGTTACCTGTATGAATGTGCCGTCAGCGGAGTTAATGGCTATTTCCGAGCAGGGTGAACAATGGCTTATTGATCATGCGCCCCAAGAAATGTTTGCGGCGGCCTCGAGCCCTGCTTTGATGTTTTCGCATCTGTCTAAAAGGCAGGTGTTGAGTATGATAAATAGCTCAGCCATTGCACTTATTTTGATTACCTTGTGCATGGTCATAGCCTTAGGCAGTATCAGGTATGGACTGTTAAGTATAATTCCGAATATGGTACCAATGGTCCTGGGGTTCGGCGCCTGGGCGCTTTTGGTTGGAGAACTGGGAATGGCGCAGTCCTCGGTGGTAGGCATGACTCTCGGCATAGTAGTCGATGACACAGTGCACTTTTTAAATAAATATCTGAGAGCCAGGAGAGAAAGAGGCCTGTCGCCTGCAGATGCAGTACGCTATGCCTTCAATACTGTAGGAAGGGCTTTATTCATTACCTCGGTTGTGCTGGTAGCCGGATTTCTGGTGCTGACAACTTCAACTTTCAAACTCAACTCAAATTTGGGACAGCTGGCGGCTTTGACTATTGCTTTTGCCTTGATTGCAGATTTTCTGCTTTTGCCGGCCCTTTTACTTGCCTTAGACAAATCAAAAACTATAAAATCAAATGTTCCGAGCGACGCATCGGAAGAAGCCAGGTCTGATGTGGCTGCTCAAAATTGAAAGAAAACAAAGGGAATATTATAATGTTAAAGAATGCAAAAAGTCTGTTTCCTGTCAAAGGCATGATATCGATAATTTTACTCGTTTTTCTGTCGACCGCCTCGTTTGGAACTTACGCCAGCGCTACGCCGGAGGAAGAAGGCCTGCGTATTGCCCGGGAAATTGACCGGCGTGATTCCGGATTTGTAGATAACACTGCCTCTATGAAGATGATACTGCGCAATCGCCATGGCCAGGAGAGTAAGCGCACTATCAGGACCCGGACTCTGGAGGTTACCGGTGATGGCGACAAAAGCCTGATAATTTTTGACACCCCGCGTGATATTAAAGGGACAGCTTTTTTGTCCTACACTCATGTCAAAGGACAGGATGACCAGTGGATTTATCTGCCGGCACTAAAGCGGGTCAAGCGGATAGCCTCCAACAATAAATCGGGTCCCTTTATGGGCAGCGAGTTTGCCTATGAAGATATATCTTCGCAGGAAGTCGAGAAGTATACTTACAAATATCTCAAAGATGACACCCTAAACGGCGCTGCTTGTTTTGTGGTGGAGCGGATTCCGGCAGACAAAAACTCCGGCTACACCAAACAGATTGTCTGGATTGATAAGGCAAAGTATATTCCAGAGAAACTTGAATACTATGACCGCAAAGGGTCACTTTTAAAGACGCTGACTTTTCATGACTATAAGCAATATCTTGACAAGTTCTGGCGCTCAGACAGAATGGAAATGATTAATCACCAGACCGGCAAATCGACTACACTGCTGTATAGTGAATACAAATTCAAAACAGGTTTGACTGAGAAAGATTTTAAGCAGAACGTGCTGAAGTCGGTACGATAATAATATGAGATATATTTCTTTCATTGCATGGTTATTTCTCCTTTCGATTTTGTCAGCCTTGCCGGTTGATAGTGAAGAGATCAGTTATGATTTCTCTGTCGAGAGTAGGTTGTTTCCCAACGTTTCGGCTTATAATGTAGATGACAATCTGTTTGGTTCTTTCTCAGCCGAGCTGGAATATTATCATGAATGGACAGATAGAAATGAACAGCTGGTAATAGTACCGTTCGTCCGCCTGGATGCGAACGACGGCGAACGTAGCCACTTCGATTTGCGTGAATTTTTCTGGCAGAAAAGATTTTCTGATTGGGATTTTAATATCGGTTTTCGCAAAGTATTTTGGGGGCAGACCGAGGGTCTTCATTTAGTAGATATCATAAATCAGACGGACGGGGTTGAAAATATAGACGGCGAGGATAAACTCGGTCAGCCGATGATTCAGGCGACCTGGCTGACTGACAAAGGCACCTTTGATTTTTTCTGGCTGCCATATTTTCGTGAAAGAACTTTCGCAGGCAAGAATGGCCGACTCAGACCATTGATCAAAATTAATACTGATGAGACAATATTTGAGTCCGATGCCGAAGAGTGGCATCAGGACTGGGCTCTGCGCTGGTATCATACGCTGGGGCAGTTTGATATCGGACTGTCGTATTTTGAGGGCACAGAAAGACAGCCGCTTTTTACTCAAAGCGGCCAGTTTGAACTGGTGCCCTATTATTATCAAACCAAGCGGTTGGGAGTTGATCTGCTTTATATAAGCGGAGGCTGGATCTGGAAACTTGAGGCGCTGTCAATTGATGCCTCGTTTGATGACAGAAAACATGCTTTTACCGGCGGCTTCGAATATACTCTGGTGGGCGTATTTGACTCGCAGTATGATTTAGGGCTGCTTGGTGAATACATGTATGATGACCGCGGCAAAACGTTCACTCCCTTTGAACATGACCTTCTCTTAGGCGGGCGGCTATCGTTCAATAATATAAGTGGAACTGATTTGCTGGGAGGACTGATTATCGATACCGAAATCGGCTCGGTTCTGGCTTTTGTTGAAATGGGCACCCGTCTCAATGACTGGTGGTCTCTTGATATTGAATTCAGGGGCTTTTTTAATCAGGAAAGAGGAGAACTGCTCTACGATTTGCGCGATGACGACCTTTTTCAATTCCAGCTTACACGTCATATGTAAGGCGATTGCAAGGAATCAATTTTCGATCTGCATCTGCGGGCTCATTCTACCTACGGCAGGTTTATTTAAATTATTTTCCCTTTTTGCTTAAACATTTGCAACCTTATACCAACCTATAAGGTTGTATATAGATATGAAGAGGATAAAAACGGCAGAAATAATGACTATAGGAGTACTTTCACAAAAATCGGAAACAGATGCTCAGACTATTCGTTATTATGAGCGACTGGGCTTGATGTCGAAGCCCGAAAGAACCGAGGCAAACTACCGTGTATATAATGAAGATGCCGTATTCAGGCTGCGTTTCATCAAGCGAGCTAAAGAGATTGGTTTCAGCCTTAATGATATCAAGGTGCTGCTGGGGATGGCAGACGGCAAGGTCCGCGGCTGCGACGAAGTAAAAGAGTTTGCCGAAACCCGTCTGGACAAGATACAAACACAGATCAGAAACTTAAGATCAATGGAACGGACTTTATCGAATCTGGTTTCACAATGCGTGAATTTAAAAACATTAAAAGACTGTCCGATTCTTGATGAACTAATCAAAGCCTGAGGAGTCAAAACATGGACGCCAAAAAAGTTTCAATTCTATCAGCATTAGCAGCCTCGTCGTGCTGTATACTTCCGCTGGCCCTGCTTGGTTTGTCACTTTTAGGCATAGGAACTGCGGGTGCGGCAGGATTTTCTAGTACGCTTGGATCTGTGAAGTGGTTTATTATGCCGCTGGCGGCAACGGGAGTTCTGTTTTCTTATTGGCTGTATTTTCGTGAAAAGAAAAAGTGCAGGACTACTGGCTGCAAGATGGCCGGCAGCAGCTTTACAAAAATAATGTTAACTATTTCGACTCTGGTTGTTACGAGCTTTTTTGTCTGGTCGGTTTATCCTTATGTTCTCGGTACGGACAGAAATCGCGTCATGGTAAGTGAGTCATCGGCTCAACTGGCTGTTTTCAAAGTAGAGGGTATGACCTGCGGCGGCTGCGAGATAGCGGTCAACGGCGCCATAACCGCTACCGGATTGGTTGACAGTGTCAAATCAAGTTTTACAGAAAGCAGAGCATATCTCTGGTACAATCAGGACCAGCTTGACTTAGATGTTATTAACGAAGCTTTAGCATCGGTTGGATACGTTGCAGAACTCGTTCGAGAAAAAGGAGGGAACAAATGAAAATAGAATTGCTTGTATTTGACGGCTGCCCAAATAGCGAACCGACCGAAAAGTTGATTCGCGAAACTATGTCTGAACTTGGCGGTGATGTTAAAATTGAAGTCGTTACAGTT
>JADFPZ010000274.1 GCA_022562075.1 Candidatus Zixiibacteriota bacterium
CTGGCCGAAGTTTCAAAATTGTTGCAATTTTTGCTGGCTTATGTGGTAATAATGGTGACAGCGTCGCTAATGTTGTTTAAGTTTGTCTGGGAAGATTAAGAACTATGTGGTGGCAAATTTTATTATTTTTAGTGATGTCAGCGGTAATCGTAACCGGATTTATTACCGAGGCTCCCCAAAAGCAAATTGGCGAAGCCAGCCGGATATTCTATTTCCATATACCACAAGCCTGGCTTTGCGTGGTGGCATTTGCTATGTCAGCTTTTTACTCAGCGCGATTTTTGAAGAATAGAAAGCTTATCGATGATGATTATGCGGTAGATACTGCCCGTCTCGGCTTTATCTTCTGTTTGCTGGCGACAATAACCGGTTCGATATTCGCCAAAGTTACCTGGGGCTCGTTTTGGAATTGGGATCCGAGACAAACCTCGATATTTATCCTGCTTCTAATTTACGGTGCCCTTTTTGCCCTCAGAAGCGCTGTCGAAGACGAAGACCGCCGGGCCACGCTTTCAGCTGCATATTCAATCTTTGCGTTCGTGACAGTTCCCTTTCTGGTTTTTGTTGTGCCTAGAATGGTTACCTCGCTGCACCCGACCGATTCGGTAATAGATGAAAATTTGAAATTTACGATGGGAGTGCAGGTTCGTTCGATATTCTTCTCTTCACTGGCCGCCTTCAGCGTTTTATATTTCTGGATGCTGAGCCTGACCAAGAGGTTAAATCGATTAAAAAGAAAACAAATGACAGGGACAGCTTAAAATGGATGGAAATTACGTAGCTCTGGCGGTAACGCTGGCAATCTGGGCAGGATTGTTTATATTCCTCTTGAAGCTTGATAAGCGAATCAAAAAACTGGAGGAGAAAAACAGGTGAATGCTAAAACAATTATAGGCCTGGTTATTATCGGTGTGACTATGATATGGGGGATAACCAGTTTTCTTGACTCAACCATCGTCTACGTATCTATAGCCGAAGCAAAGACCTCAAGCGAAATGGTTCAGGTGATGGGTAAGATTTCCAAAGACGAAGTCAGCTACAATTCCGAAGAGTCACGGCTTGAGTTCACAATTTACGATGCCGAGGCTGAAGATGAAGGCACAGCCGAGCGGTTGAAAGTCGTCTACTACGGGGTGGTGCCGGGTAATTTTGACCAGGCCACCTCGGTAGTCGCCAAAGGAATCAGCCACGAGAACGAATTTGTAGCTGATAAACTTTTAGTGAAGTGTCCCTCGAAATATCAGGGTGAAGATGGCGAAGAATATGGGGACATAAAAAAGCACAAAGGCGGCATTATGGGCGATACGGTGATTAATTCAACGCCGGACTCGGTGGCTTCGTCTATTTAGATGTGAAGCATAGCATCCGCATAGCGCTTGTCGTAATTTCTTTGGTTAGTTTTGCAGCAGGTCTGATTGAGGCTGATGTGCCAATTCCTTTCAGTCTCAAACGGGGCATCCCTGAAATTGAAGTCATTATCAATGATTCCATCAAAGCTACTTTTGTCATAGATACCGGCGCCGACCATGTATATATCGACAAGACGTTTGCTGAGAAGCACGGCCTATTGTCCGGCCGAACGCAAGCGATGCGACCAACGCGCGGTTCTAAAGGTGTTACCGAATCAAAGCTCATTAAAGTAGAGAGCCTGAAATTCGGAGAGAATGCCTTCAGGGATATCTCCGTAGTCGCTATTGATCTTGTCTCGCAAATTAAAGATACTTCTATGGGATATCCCGATGGTATATTGGGAAGCAACTTTCTGCGAACTTTTCCATTCATTCTGGATTATGTACACTACCAGATTCGTTTTCAGGCTTTGAGGAAGGCGGCATTGAGCGCAACTATACCAATTGAGTTGCGACGACACTTCATAATCGTAAAGGTTACCATAAACGACAGTGTGAAAACTAAAATGATTCTGGACACCGGCTCCTCCTATACAATATTGACTCCGAACGTGGCAAGAAGTCTGGGGCTTGCAGGTAACCAGAGTCACAATTCTCTCGTAAACGTAACACTTGATAAAAAGTACACTATCAAAGAAGTTGTGTTTCTTATCAGGGATATATCTGAATTTGGGGCCGATTCTGAAATAGGAGGAATTATTGGCACTACGTTCTTACAGGAATCTGTCCTCTTTATAAACTGGGACTCCAAAGAATTGTGGTTCGACCATTAAATTTTAATTCCATTCTTTTCTTGACACTTCTTTAATTTTCGAATAAGTTTCATTCAAATCGTTGCGGTGTCCCGCCTAATGCGGGAGTAAAAGGGAAGACGGTGCGAAACCGTCGCAGCCCCGCTACTGTAACGGCTACTTTCAAAGCAAATCAAGTCACCGGTAAAATTGACCGGGAAGGCGCTTTGAAAGGTTTGACGCCGGAGCCAGGAAACCTGCCGTAACCAAATCAATCTAAGAC
>JADFPZ010000275.1 GCA_022562075.1 Candidatus Zixiibacteriota bacterium
TATCTTCCTCTGGGTGGCTCGAATGATTATGGCCGGCTACGAGTTTATCGGCCAGGCGCCCTTCACCGATGTTTACATTCACGGCACCGTCCGTGATTCACATGGCGTAAAAATGTCGAAGTCACTCGGTAATGGTATTGACCCGCTGGAGATGATTGCCAGGTACGGCTCCGATGCTACTCGTATATCGCTGATACTGGCCACCCCCGACGGACAGGACCCCTGGATCGGCAAAGCCACTTTTGAATCCGGCAGAAATTTTGTCAACAAACTCCATCAGGTCTCTCGCTTTGTAATGATGCGTTCCAAGGGCAGGCAGGTAAACATTGAGTCTGTCAATGATGAGGACTTGGTTATTTTCGATAAGTGGATTCTATCTCGATTAGAAAAAACAATTCAGGACGTAGACAAAGCCTTTGACGAGTTCAGATTATCGGCAGCATCGAAACATTTGTATAACTTTGTCTGGAACGACTATTGCTCCTGGTATATCGAGCTGATTAAACCGGACTCTCCCGGCGAAGAGATTCGCGAAGGCTCTATAAGTGTGGCGGTATACGTACTTGATAAAATTCTCAAACTGCTGCATCCTTTTGTTCCGTTTGTAACCGAGAAAACATATCTGGAACTTATTGGCGATGACATCGGTGGCGAATCGACCATCACCTTTGGTCCCTGGCCGACCACCGAAGGTCACCATATAGATGACAAACTCGAAATCAGCCTCGAGCAAATTCAGGCGGTAGTCACTGCCGTGCGCTCCATGCGCTCAGAGCTTAATGTTCATCCGGGAAAGACTTCTGACCTATATGTTAAAGTTGATGACCAATGGCTGGCTAAAATGTTACAACAGCATATTGATTATTTCCGCTCTCTGGCCAAAGTCAAAGAACTTCACGCCGGCACCGATATAAAAAAACCGCCGCTGTCAGCCTCGGCTGTTATTTCCGGCGCCGAGATTTTCCTGCCGCTTGAGGGTTTGATAGATGTAGAAGTTGAAAAAAAGCGGCTCGAAAAGGAGCTGACTAATCTCAAAAATCTATTGGAGAAAGTTTCCAAGAAACTTGCCAACGCCGATTTCCTGGCCAATGCCCCCAAAGATGTAATCGACCGCGAAAAGCAGAAAAAAGAAGACTACACCGAACGCATCGAAAAACTGAACAAGAACTTAGAGCAAGTTTTAGGCTGGTAGGTTTATGTTTTGCGGGGTCTTGATTCTCCACTTTGTGGAGGATTGTGACCCTGCAGTTCGGGTTAGGCCAGTATGCAGGGTCACATCCCGACTTTAGCCAGGACAAGACCCTGCATAACGACAATGTCCTTCTTAGATTGGAATTACATCTACAAAAGTCACCCAGAGCCTGTCGAAGGGGGCTTTTGTGTATCAAATCTGTCGTACCTCCTACGGACAAGCAGGCGGCACCGGTCCGCCTCTGAATATAAAATCTACCAAGTAAGTCAAATCAAGAATGTTTCCTGATTCACCATCAGCATTCAAGTCTGATTCTGCGGGACAGTCTGCTGTAGATCCTCCACGAAAGATGTGATCTACAAGGTAGGTGAGATCAAGTATGTTGGCATCATCTCCATCATTGTTTACATCACCGAGATTCCCGTTACAACAGCAGGCATCGCCGATGCCGTCATTGTCAGTATCCGCTTGATCAGGATTTGAGACTCCAACACAGTTATCGATTCCGTCACAAACAAGATCAGCATCACTATCTGCTCCGCAGTTGGTGCAGCCTATACCAAGAGCACCTATCAACTCGTTACAACTGTTTAATATATGATAAGGTGAACAAGGTGAAAGAGAATCTATCGTAAATACACCATTTGCGGGGTCACAAAACATTGGGTCAAAAGACATATTTCCGTTTGTATCTATCTGATCTGCTATCTTCCCTACCCAATCACCAGCTATGTTTCCATAAATATTCGTACAAAAGAACTCAACCTTGTTACTTTCAGGAAAGTAATTATCCACCGGTGGGCCACCATCGGTACTAACGTTATTGACAAAAATGCAATTTTCGATAGTTAGTTCTTCAAAATAGTTTTGATAATAAATTGCACCGCCCAATTCCGCTGAATTATTGTAGAATGTTAATCCTCGCAATCTGGCTATTGGGATTGCTGCTTTTAATCCATTATAGTAAATGGCTCCGCCATACTGCGCCTGGTTATTTTCAAAAACACAATTGGTAATACTTGGTAAGCCGAATGCAGCAATTATCGCACCGCCGGCGCCATCTGAATAGCAATTTCTTATAGTAAATCCTTCCAAAACCACGGTAGTATCAACAATTCTTTGCCAACGCCCAAATTCGAAGGCCCTTCCGCTGCCCTCACAGTCTATTATTGTTGTGCCTGGCCCATTTTCAGATTTAATTAGCAGATTACGAG
>JADFPZ010000066.1 GCA_022562075.1 Candidatus Zixiibacteriota bacterium
TCGTCTGCTGACAAACCGAAGTAAAACAGCGCCGCATCGGACAGCAGTTCTATTGCTTTCTTTCTACTTTGATATTGCCGGATTTCAAAAATATCCTGTTGCTCATAATCAATTAATTGCTGTTTGAGCCAACGCAGGTCAACCTGTCCGACCTGCAATACTCTAATTTTGGAAAATAAGTTCGGACGCCTTTTTTTTATTGAGTCCAGCACTTTCAATAATGGGTCAACGGGATTTGATTCAGCAATGGTTCCAAACAGACCGATCACAAACCGATCCCTTCTTGTCGGTGTTCCCCACAGTGCCACCAGCTCTGAGTCAAAGCAATTGGGAATAATGGAAGTCGCTCCAACATACTGCCCCACGCTTTCATTATTGGCTACTAGCGCACTTGCACTACTTCTGATGTTCGTCAACAGTTGTCTGGCTTTCTGCTTGTTTTTGGCGGATTCAAAATGGACTTCCGCCTTTTCCAGCACCCAATAATCCTGAAAATCTGCAGCCCATGGGATATCAAAAGATTGTGAACATTTTTTGGCGACCAGGTGTGCCGATATGGGTGGAGAAGTTGAGACTATTAAGTCATACCGATATTTTTTACAGAGTCTCTTTCCTAACGCAATCGCCGGCTTAATCCAACCCGCTTTCGCATCCGGGAAAAATCTTTTTGTTATTACCGTGCTCTTATCGGCCGTCCCGGTGGAAACGTGGCGTACACCCATAAGATACATAATTCGGGCTGGGTCCCATGAACCGGAACGGAATATTTTCGAAGTGTCAAGACCTTCCAATAATTCCGGCTCATAAACACGATATAGAACCGGCTTAACCGTTAGAACGTGGCAATCATAACCGAATTGAGTCAGATGCCGAAATATCGCCCGCGGCCTGCTAATACCGGCCCCTCCCAGGGGAGGGAAGTAGTATGATATCAGAAGAACACGCTTGCCACTCATATCCGGCCAATTAATTTTTTCATAAAATTGATACGGGCAACTACGTTATTTTCAAAGAGCGCTCTCTGTTTGACTTTCACAAGATTGCGAATGCGCATATCAGTATGCTCTAAGTTGTCATCAACGATATTTCTTATTAATCCGGACAGTTCATTTGAATTGTCCTTTGTGAAGGTGAATGCCCCCGAGTCTTCGGCCCATTCTTTTATCCCGGGAATTCGGGCAGCAACCGGTATGAGCCCCAAAGCCATTGATTCAATCAAAGTAACCGGCGATGAGTCCGAAAGCGACGCCGATAAATAAACATCATGTTCCGACATCAATTTCATAAACGTGTCCCGGTCGCTTCTCTGGTAAAAGCGTATGTTGGGACAGTTCAAACTTTGCACGGCTGATATAAATTTTTTGGCTAACCGACCAAAGTCCGCAAACGTCAAAGTTATTGACCCTGCTTTAAGAAATGCTGTCAATGATTTTACAATGAACAGGTTATTATAGACTTTATCCTGCAGACGCGGAACAATTATCCTCAATGGCCGGAAAACCGTATAATCTTGTTTGTGGAGCCTCAAATATTTCTCTTCAATACCGAATGGTTCAACTAACGAAAGCTTGAGATTTGCAAGTTTCATGGCTTCGTTGAGAAGGTATTGTGAATCAGCGACTACCGCATCAGCGCGACGCAACGCAAAAGAGGTTTTCCACCGGTGTACAAACGATTTATGGGGAACAATAAGTATGTCCGACCCCAAGATCTGCAAGTTTATCGGAATAGGGGAATTTTTTAGTGCCAGCGCCGCCATAAAACCGTAATTGGCGTCCTGAACATCGATTATTTCCGGCTGGTATGTTGAAATGAGCCTTTTCAATTCCGGCGCTGCCAGACTGTAATGAAATTGCCTAATAGGACCAAGTCGTTTAATTTGATAATGCTCTATGGCACCTTCTTCTATGGACGCCAGCAGAATTTCGCAATTCTGGCGACGCAACTCAGGTACATAACGCTCAATATGAAATGATCTGCTGTCGCCCAAAAGCAAAATCCGCAACTTTTTAACGTTCACAGCAGTCGACCCAGAAGGTTTTTATGAACATAGCAATTGTAATCGTACGGCCTGCCACCCCATTTGCTTTTATAGAATTCGGCTCCGCCGGCGCCTGCCGGTGACAATCCGAGATTCAAGTATTTAATTCCATTTCTAACAGACTGTTTTGAAATTGAATAGGGGATGAATTTTGTAGCCTGCAGGTTGGAAAGTGCTTCATCATAATACATCTGCCAGTGCATCAGGCTATCCCCCTCGATGAAAAAGATATGCGATGCAACTGGCCGGCCCTCATGTTCGCACCAAACCCACGTGACCCGGCTGTCCTGTGCTGCCACAGCGGCGAGGCCCTCAAAGAATTCCTGGCTATAGGTCACCCTTGTTTGCCGCCGACGCGCATGCAGACTTACCAGATGCATAAAATTGTTCATGTGTAGTGAAGAGTTGAAGGTCTCCAGCGTCAACTTAGTTCTTTCCCCTTTGCGAATCTGTTGTCGCAATTTGCTGTCAGGCGGCTCCCAGTCAGGCGCGGAAATATCAACGAGACAGACTGTATATCTTTCGATATTGAACTTTCCCGAACACTTGATTGTTTTGTGAAAGTCCATCAGAAACACTTTTATATATTTTTCATCCAGGATTCGATTGACAATCGACTCAGAAATCTCTGAATGATTAGCAAACTTTGTAGTATTATACAGAATCCTGCCATAGCATCCGTTGGGCATAGATTGAAAACGTCGAAGTCTTCCCCTGCCAAACTCAACACCGGGCAAAACAGCCACAACTTCGCCACTTTCTTCGGCCAGCCAATAAACCGGATTGCCGCCGATTGTTCGCCAAATCCTGGCAAATGCAGTTGAGCTGAAAAAGTGATTCCCTGCCAGCCGGTCTATTAACTCTATCGGGGCATCGGTAAGTGTACGTCGTTTTATTTTCATCAGCGCCTGATTAAAAGAATTTTTCCCCGCCCCGAGTTTCCCTCGTCATCAGCAATTACAAAGAGATAAACACCCGAGACAACCTTTTCACCGCGCTGGTTGCGGCCGTCCCACCGCTGACCTATTTTTAACTCCCTGACCAGCTCCCCGGCGGCTGAATAAATATTCAGAACTCCGCTTCCGGCGTAGTTAAATTCAAGCAGGTCATCCGGTGAATCAATGACGAAAGGGTTAGGAAAAGGGACTACCGATTTTAATTCGGAAGTCGGAGTTCCAATTGTCGAACTGATTACGCTTATACCGGCATCAGTCGCAATATACGTTTTTCCTGTAAAATCATCGTAGTGAATTTTGCGTACATTATCAGAGACCAAGCCGCTATTGAAACTATTAAAAGTTTCTGTTTCTGCACCGGCTGCGTCAAATCTGACCAGGCCGTTGGCTGCGCCTGCCCAGAGATTACCTCGACTGTCGAATTCCATAACTCTGATATCAGGCCCTATTCCCGGCGGCAGGGTCACATCTACGAATCGTTCTATGCCAAGATCGTATCTGGAGATTCCAAAATTTGTGGCTACCCAGAGTTCTCCGTCGGGTGAAAACACAACATCGCGTACCGCATCGGAAATCAGGAAGGAATTGCTTTCGGTCATCAGCAGACAGACGTCACGCGACGAGTCGCCGGGGCTGACATTCAGGTCGCACCAGTACAGGCCAATTCCTTCTGTGCCGATTGCGACATTTTGGCCTCTGGCGTCAATCGAAGTTACGCGCTCATTGCTGATACCATCGCTCAAACCAAGTGAATCCCAGCTTGAGGGATTATTGATATTGTTCAGATTAACAAATGCCACCGGATAAATATTCAAAGCCCGAAAGCAGGCGGCATAAAGAACATTCCCGTCAATAACCATATCTGCAATCACAATAAAAGCAGGACCCGCCGGACCGTCGTTGTTGCCAATCATTGAGGTGTTGTTTTCATCGTAGTTAACCATAAGATTGTCGCCGTTTAACCAGAGGCCTTCGCCGAAAGTCCCGATCCAGGCATTTCCGGAGGGGTCAAGAGTGATGACCGTACTCTGCCTGTTCAAGTCAATAGCGGACCATTGACCGTTTGTATATTTGCCTGCCTCGTTAAAATTGAACCCGGCAGTTATTACGCCTTGAGCATTGACTGTCAGATCTGTAACATCATTGCCCGGAGTTCCCGTAAACGGGTAAATCTGGTAAGTTCCGCCAGAGTTTTGATAAATATCGACATCACTAACATTGAACCAGCGAAATGAGCCTGTGCCGGTTCCGGTGGCAGGCGGCGATGGCAATCCTGTAGTTGACAGCATAACTGCCGCAGAATCTTTGATTACTCCGAAAGCGACCGAACTGTAGAAAAAGAGCGAATCGTTTTCTACTTTTAAATCTGTAAATGCCGATGTCTGACCAATAGGTAGGACTATAAAAGTATCAGTCACGCTTCTTTCAAGGCGGTACATTCCCCTCTGTGTGCCGATATATATAGAGCCTTCAAATTTTTCCACTCTGGTAATAGTGTCGTTGGCAAGTTCCGCAAACGTTCCCAGGTCATAAGTTGTCCAGAACGACGGCGCTTTAAGTTGCAGCGGATTGCTCTTGTCGGCCATGGCCAGACCTGACGATGTCGCCAGCCAGATAGTGTTACTGTCGATGAGAATATCATATACATCTGGTGATGGGTTGAGATTACCGAATAACGTATAGCTATCCTGAATTTGTCCGCCATCAATTATTTTTGAATAGAGCACCAGTCCGATTTCACTACCGACCCAGATTGAATTGCCATCATCGGCTAAACAATGCAGACGCAGCAGATTGTTATTTTGGTCGATAAACAAACGCGGCTCGAACAAGCCGTTTTCATAACGAATCAGCCTGCCGAAGCCACTGATCCATTTAGCGCCGCTGGCATCTTTGATAACTTCAGTAATATCCGTTGTACCCAGCCCGTCGACATTGGTGAACTGCAGACCGGCTGAGCTGACATCGGCAGCTTCCAATATCATCAGGCCTCCCGAGGTAGACATATAAACTTTGTCATCAATCAGGTTCATACGTCTGACCTCTTTAAAAGAAGTAAGACTGGTCCATTGCAGCTCTTGAGAATAAACAGGTTGAATGACGAGTAGAAAAACCGCCGAGACAAATATGCCGGTCACGGTTTTCGTAAGAATAATTTTGCAAGCAGCCATCTGAAAAAGAATATAGTTGCCAGGGCCAGCGTTATCAACCAGGACAATTTGCCGGTTAGATTACCAATTTTAGTAAAGGCCGAATAGCCCTGAAATTGGCCGACTTTTCCAACTCTGGCTGAAACTTCTCCAATCGGAAGCTGTTCTCTTATCCGGCCATAGCCATCTGTAATATAGCTTATGCCGCTGTTGGCCACTCTGACACCCCAGATTCTGTTTTCTATACAGCGCATCAGGAAAATGCGGGAATGCATATAAATTCCTACCGATTCGCCAAACCAGGTATCATTGGTTATGCCTACCAGAAACTCCGCACCGTCTAAGACATATTGCCGGGAATAATCAGGAAAAGTAGATTCAAAACAAAGCAGCAGGCCATAAAAGTGATCAGGCAGTTCAAACAGCTGGGCCGAATCACCCGGATAAAAGTCCGACCACCAGGTGACATCGTAGGTTTCTATAAATGTCAAAACTTTTTTGAGTGCGTCTGCTCTCAAAAACCAGAGCTGCTCCTGATAGGGTACCTGCTCTGCAAAGGGCACTAATTTAACTTTGTCATAGCGGCTTTCGAGCCGACCCTCCGGCGAATACTGATAGCAGGAGTTGTAGGACTTATACTCGTTGGGGCCGGTAAACTCAGCACCCAAAGCGCCCACTAAATGATAGCTGTTTGATTTTTTGACTATCTCCCTGACTTCGTCAGCACACCAGGGGTCGTTTGAAAGATAACACGGCGCCGATGTTTCCGGCCAGACAAAAAGCGCTATGCCGGTATCAGCTATGCTTTGAATCAGCGAATCATAGAGGTCGAGGCTGTACTGGCGGCTTTGCTTGTCCCACTTGACGTCAATCGGCACCGCACCCTGCAGCATGCCGATTTTGATTGTGCCTTCAATAGGAATAACCGGCATTGTTACCCAGCCATAGGCTGTCAGACCAAGTATAATTGCAGCCGATGAAAAGATTGAAGTCAGCTTTTTTTCTATACTTAGTTCTTTTCTGAAAACCTGATACAGCAGCAGATTGACAGTCACTATCAAAAACGAAAGACCGCTTACTGATATTACCGATACAATCTGAGCAATGTACAAATAATATGACTGCGAATAACCCAGGTCGCTCCAGGGAAAAGCAAACTGGGTCAACGACCGAAAATTTTCCATGCCGACCCATACAAACGGCAGCGACAGGAAACCTGCCAATCTATTGATATGGTAAACCTTATTGAATATCAAAAGTGCGATGGCATAATATGAAGAAACCAGGAAAACGGCAGCTATCATACCGGGCGGCGTCACCATGGCTATCCAGTACATTGAAAAAAGATTGAAACTAAATCCAAAGAAAAAGGCAGCATGGAAGGCTTCTCTTCCCTCAAGTTTAACCAAAATCATGATTGGTCTGACCAGAGCGAACCATGCCAAAAATCCAAAATATTCGGGATAAAAGGAAAGCGACAGCAAAAACGCCCAAAGCAAAAGCTCCAGACGTCTCTTTCTAACTGCTCTGTCAGCCGGTATTACGAATAAATAAATCTTTTTGAAAAACTTCCGCAGGTAGACACCTCTTGAAATTCAGCTGAACAATTTTCTTACTATACGAGTTTAACTTTGCCCGACCCCTGTACGATTTTTCCGATTATCTGAGCAGAATCAATTTCTTTTATAATCTTATTTACATTAGTTCCATCTGCTACTATCACAAAACCTATGCCCATATTAAAGGCAGAGTACATATCTTCGTCGTCTATTTCACCTTTACTTTGCAGCCATCCGAAAATTGGAGGTGTCTGCCATGAATTCGTTTCAATTTCGGCGTCAAGATTTTCGGGAAGAATTCGTTTCAAATTCCCGGCTATCCCCCCTCCGGTAATATGCGCCATTCCATTGATTTCAATCTTACTTAATAACGGATAGACAGTTGAAAAATAGGACAGATGTTTCTCAAGCAGCGCTTCACCAACTGTCGTCTCCAGCTCTTCAATATAGTCGTCATGTTTAAATCCGGCCATATCAAAAGCAGCCTTCCGCGCCAGTGAATAACCGTTGGTATGCAGCCCTTCGGATTTAAGTCCCAGAACAAGGTTGCCTTCTTTTATGGCAGAACCGTTTATGATTTTACTTTCGTCGACGATGCCGATTACAAACCCAGCCAGGTCGTACTCCCCGGACTGGTAAAAATCAGGCATCTCGGCAGTCTCGCCTCCGAGCAATGGAATTTCATGTGCCGAACAACCCCGGCTAATGCCGCTGACAATCTCGGCTACAACTTCGGGGTCAAGTTTACCGGTCGCAATATAATCCAGAAAAAAAAGCGGCCGGGCGCCATGGACTAAAATATCATTGACACAATGATTGACCAGATCTTCACCGACTGTATTATGCCGGTTGGTCATAAAAGCCAGCTTCAGTTTTGTACCGACGCCGTCGGCCGATGAAACCAGAACCGGCTTTTCGATACCTTCAAAATTTGGCTTATAAAAGCCGCAGAAGGCACCCAGTCCATGCAGTACATTTTCATTGAAAGTCTCAGCCGCAAGTTTCTTAATGCGCTCGACCGCAGCCTCTCCGGCTTTGACATCCACACCCGACTCGACGTAGGTCATTTTTGGTTTGTTCTGATTTACTGCCATATGGCTATATAGTGCCGGCAGATTTCGATGTCAACTTGTACCTGTTCAGGCACTATGTACCTGTTCAGGCACTATATAGTTCAGCAGCCCTCTTTTTCCAGCAGGTCGACTACTTTTTGAAAATCGGCAGGAATCTCTGACTCTACTATCACCCTGACATTTTTTACGGGGTGGACAAACTCCAGTCTTTGGGCGTGAAGAGCCTGTCGGGGCAGCAGGTTCAAAAGCTTCTTTGCCAGCGGCCTCTCCGGAGCAAAAATGCCGCGGTGCCATTTCTCTCTGCCACCATATTCCAGGTCACCAAAGACAGGATGCCCCAGATGCGCCAGGTGAACTCGAATCTGGTGAGTTCGGCCGGTCTGTAATGAAAGTTTAAGAAGTTGATAGCTTCTGTAGCTGACCTTGAGTTGATACTCGGTGACAGCTTCTCTTCCCGATGTTTTGGTAACTGCCATTTTTTTTCTATCTTTTTTGGAGCGGTCGATATGAGTCTTTATCAGACCTTTGGAATCTTTTAGACGGCCGCAGACCAGCGCCAGGTACTCTCTTTTTATGCCTCTTTCCTGCAGCGCCTTTTGAAGCTCTCTGAGAACAATATCTGTCTTAGCAACCAAAAGCAGCCCTGAACTGTTTTTGTCCAGGCGATGGACGATGCCTGCCCGTTCAGCCCCGCCGCCTTGAGAAAGGTTTTTAAAATGATACATCAGTGCATTTACCAGAGTGCCGCTGCGATTACCGACTGCCGGATGAACCACCATACCGGCCGGTTTATTGACCACCGCCAGATATTCGTCTTCGAAACGAATATCCAGCTCGATAGCTTCGGCTGTTATCTCAGATTTTTTTGGAGCAGGCAGAGTAAGCTCAATTATGTCTCCTGCAGAGAGAGCGAATCTTTTCTGAGGAATTTGTCCATTTACTACAACTTTGTCATCTTTGATTAACTTCTGAATTTGATTTCGGGAAAGATTTAGCTCAGCATTCGAACTCAAAAATGAGTCGAGCCGTTGATTGGTGGAGTTGCCGGTGACTTTAAAACGAAATTTCTTATCCCCGGCACTTTCGGCATTCATTTATTAACCCGGATTTGATGGCTGCCCATGATTTATCGCCCGAATCATTTCGCTGACAGCTCTTTCAAGACCGAGGAACAGCGCCCTGACGCAAATAGCCCGCCCTATTACAAATTCGGCAATGTATCCCAGCTCCACCAGCGGAGAAATATTCTTATAGTCGAGACCTCTGCCGGCGTAAACTATCAATCCCTGTCGTGAGGCAGCTTGTGCCGCCCTGTCAATGCGGTCAAGTTCTTCCCTGGCTTCGTTATTATCAGCCGCGTCGGCGTAGCCCAGGCAACTTAGAAGAACCCCATCGGCGCCGGTTTTGGCAACACTCTTGACTGCTTCAATTTCCGGCTCAATCAAAAAATTTGTTTTAATTCCGGAGCCATTAAAACGGCTGACCAGTTCATTATAATCAAACTCGCCGCTGTGCAAATCTACGGTGGCGACAGGGCTATCGCTGTCGGTAGTTTCGGCCACTATTGTGGCAGAATGCGGCTTTATCTCTATGGTTCTGTCCAGAATTTCCTCGATTGGAGGAATTTCTACACCGAGCTTTGTCTTGGTGATATTCTTTAGAATAAACAGGTCTCTGTCCCTTATATATTTTCGGTCTCGCCGAAGCTGCACTGACAAGCCATCGGCTCCGGCCAGTTCAACTAAAACAGCGGCCTGTGCGGGGTCCGGCTCTTTTTGAGAACCAGCCTCACGCAATACCCCAATCATGTCCAAACTTACAGAAAGTGCAGGCAATTTTTTCTCTCCTGTATCAGTTTCAAAAATATACTTATAGAATCTTAAGTGACACCAGCTTTTCAGTCAATTCTAAAAACTTAGAACTTTCAATCTCTTCTGCTCTTACTTTCGGGCCAAATCCGAGTTCCATAAAAATTTTGGCGGCTGTTTCGCTATCCGGAATGATATCAGGTACCAGATTGTTTAGGAGCAGCTTACGCCTTTGCTTAAATGACCTCCTGACAACTTGTTCGAATTTGAATGCGTTTTTAATTTCCGGCTCTTTTTTAATATCCAGAGTCACTACCGCCGAATCAACCTCCGGAAGCGGCTCAAAATTTTCAGGGGAAACGCTAAAACGGAGCTTAGTTTCATAGTGGAGCTGAGTAAATATAGCAAGAGGCGACCATTGCTTGTTTCCGGCAGTCGAAGTCAGCCGCAGTGCCACTTCTTTTTGAAGCATGAAAACAGCCTTTGTAACTTTATTTCTATTTTTCACCGTCCAGTCAATAACCGGTGAGCTGATATTGTAAGGCAGATTTCCGCACAAAATAAATTCATCTAAGTTTTTTGACTCAGGTTCAAATTTGAGAAAGTCCTGGTTGAGAATGGTCACATTTGAGTTTTTTTCAAACTCACTGCTTAATTGAGCGGCTAGCTGGCGGTCAAATTCTACTGCTATCAGTTTGGCGCCTGTCTTTGAGAGCGGCCAGGTGAGAGCGCCCTGGCCGGGGCCAATTTCCACTATGGCCTGCTCAGGAGTAGCTGAAATAAGTTCAACTATCGAATTGACAATTCTCTCTGATACCAGAAAGTGCTGACCCAGACGCTTTTTGGGTTTGATACCGGTCATGCTTAACCTGCGAATGTCTCTTCCAGCTTAAACAGCTTGACACAGTTTCTGTCAATTATCGTTTCAATTTCAGAAGCTGGTAAATTTTTAAGCTCAGCTAATTTTTGGTAGACATATTTCACATAGGCCGGACGGTTTTGTTTGCCGCGAAAGGGCAGCGGAGTCAGGTATGGAGAATCAGTTTCAAGTATGATTTTTTCCAGTGGCACCTGTGCGGCAACCTCGGCCATATCTGAATTCTTAAAAGTCATTACTCCCCCGAATGAAACAGCAAATCCAAGCTCAAAAACACGTTCGGCGTCATCGGCATTACCGGAGAAGCAATGAAATACTCCTCCGACAAGGTCAGTTGCATATTTTTTTACAACTTCTATTGTTTCTTCAAGAGACTCACGGGTATGTATCACTATTGGTTTTTTAAGTTCAATGGCCAGTTCAAGCTGTTTTTCGAAAGCTGCGAATTGCAACGGCCTGGGAGAAAGATTGCGGTAAAAGTCCAGGCCTATCTCGCCTATGGCCACAACTTTCTGGTGTGCCGCTAACTGCCGCAACTTTTCAATCGATTGCTCGTTTAGTTTTTTGGCATCGTGCGGATGAATACCAACCGTACAGTAGAGCGAATTATATTTTTCGGCCAGATCAATTGACAATTCCGATGTCTCAATATCAATACCGATATTGATAATCCTGCTGATGCCATCAGCCGCAGCCTCTTTTATAAGCTGGTCCTGTTGCTCGAGGGAGTTCTTTATATAAAGATGGCAGTGCGAATCAATCATCAGCTGACATCGGAACCAGCCGGCAGGTCCGACGCCAGGGAGACGAGCGTAAGTTTTCCGTCGCTTTTGGCAGCCAGCAGCATGCCGTTGGACTCTACCCCACGGATTTTGGCAGGCTTAAGATTGGAGACTACTATAATCTTTTTGCCCTTTATCTCTTCGGGGGAATAAAACTCGGCTACCCCGGCTACAATCTGTCTCTTTTCTGTGCCGAGGTCTATTTGCAGTTTCAAAAGTTTGTCGGTGCCTTCAATTTTTTCTGCTTCAATTACTACCGCAACTTTTAATTTCGCTCTGGCGAATTCCGCATAGTCCAGCAGGCGATTATTGTCAGAATTGTCCGACGACTTGGAATCAGTTTTAAGTGCAGCTGCTTTTTTGACATCAAGGCGCGGGAAAATAGCTTCTTTTAATTCTATTTTTATTCCCGGCTTAAGTTCAAAAAATGTCTGGGCATTTTTCAGACTGAGAGTTGAGTCATCTAAACTCAAGACCGAACGCAGCTCCTGCATCTTATTGGGCATAATCGGGTAGAGCATGATTGAAACAATCCTGAGAATTTCGCAGCAGGCATAAAGAACCCCGCCCAGCTCCTCGGTCTTGCCTTCCT
>JADFPZ010000067.1 GCA_022562075.1 Candidatus Zixiibacteriota bacterium
TTCCCATTCACCCGGCTGGCCATACTGTCGATGGAGTCCCCGGTCTTAAGTCATTGAGTAAAATTGAGCAGCCAGTTGACACATTGACCGTTTACGTAAATTCAAAAATCTCAGGCGGTCTAAAAGATGACATCCTGAAACTAAACCCCAGACGGGTAATCTTTAACCCCGGCGCAGAGAATGAAGAACTTACAGAAGTATTGGAAAGCGCCAAAATAGAAGTTGTCACCGCCTGTACTCTTGTAATGCTGGCCACCGGGGCGTTTTGACTGTTGATAATCGCGTCAGTTAAGCATTGGATTTTACTTCCGATAAAATGAATTATGGCTGGTAAAAAAGTAGCATTTCAGGGAGAGCGCGGGGCCTACTCCGAAGTTGCGGCGCGAGAGCTTCTGGGCAAAAAGATTATACCTGTCCCCTGCGATAATTTTGAGACTCTTTTTCAGATTGTAGCAAATAAGAAAACGGATTTTGGAATTGTTCCCATAGAAAACTCTCTGGTCGGCTCTATCCACAAGATTTATGATTTACTCCTTGAGAACGAACTGAAAGTCATAGATGAAATTCAGCTTCGTGTTTCGCATTGCCTGATTGCTCCGCCGGGAGTTTCTTTTAAGCATATCAGCAAAGTTTATTCGCACCCGATGGCCTTAGACCAGTGCCGAAATTTTTTTAAAACACATAAAACAATTGCGCCTATCTCCTACTACGACACAGCCGGCGCAGTTAAGATGCTGGCGCAGTCAGAACTAAAAAACTCGGCGGCTCTGGCCTCTCCCTATGCTGCCGAGATTTATAAAATGAAAAAGGTCAAAAAAGCAATCGAAGATGAAAAAACTAATTTCACCCGCTTCTTATTATTGGGAAGAAAAGCTGCCGCATTTAAAGGCAAAGCCAAAACTTCGATCGTGTTTTCGCTCAAGAATGAACCGGGAATTCTGTTTAAAGCCTTATCAGTATTTGCACTTCGCGATATTGACTTGACCAAAATTGAATCGCGGCCGTCGCGCAAAAAGGCCTGGCAGTATTATTTTTATGCAGATTTTAGCGGTCATATAAGTGAAGAACGGGTCAACCACGCCCTGGACCATCTGGCCGAGATAACTCATTTTATCAAAGTCCTCGGCAGCTACCCCCGCCGCGTGGATGGCGTTTGATTTAGTAGTGATTATTCAAACGTCACCGTTCGGATAATATCTCCTGACATCTAATTTCAAAATAACTATATTCCCCCCGATGAGTCATACTGAAAACTATCAGGATTTGGTAATTGTCGACTCGGACTTTGAGTCTATACTGACCAACCCTATTCTGGATATAGCGGCACGATTTTGGGACGAAGACAGGTATCAGGCCTTTAAGGTCTGTTACAAGTCGATGCGGGAAATTGACGACCTGGTTGATGACCGCAAAGTTGACGGCCAGACATTCAGCCCGGCCGAACAAATAAGTTATACTGAAAATATAAACGAACTTATAGGCGGCCTGGGCAAGACTGAATCCGGCGGCCGGACGCAGCGAATGCTCTTAGAAGTCATTCAGAGATTTAAGATTCCTCTCTGGCCCTGGCAGAGACTTGCCAAAGCAATGATCTATGATATCAAGAATGACGGCTTTGATAGCTTTATGACTTTCCGCCGTTACACCGAGGGAGCGGCCATATCGCCGGCTTCGGTATTTATGCATCTTTGCGGAATATCTCAGTCAGGTCAGGAGTTCAGCCTGCCAAAGTTCGATATCTGCAAAGCCGCCCGGCCATTGGCAATTTTCTCTTATCTGGTGCATATAATGAGAGACTACGAAAAAGACCAGACCCGAAACCTGAATTATTTCCCGAACGATATTTTGAAACGGCATAGTCTGACAGCGGCTGAAATCCAGAATCTGTGTAAGAGCGGTATTGTTGACGATAGAGTCCGATCGCTATTTGCAGATTGTAAAAGACTGGCTGACTACTATCGCAAAAAGGCTTTAAATTCTGTCAACAATACTATCCCCTACCTGAAGCCCAAATATCAGCTCAGCCTTAACCTGATTTACTCGCTCTATATGCAGATATTTGACAAAATAGACTGCGAAAATGGTTCTTTTTCAACCGCAGAGCTGAACCCGACTCCGGCCGAAGTCCAGGAGAAGATTGACTTTACGGTCAAAAACTTCAAAGCTGTTTAAGACGGTTTTTTCTGGAAGATTCTCCCCTCTTTTTGGTATATATTTCGACATGATAATATTTGCGGCCTTAGGCTGTATAATCATTAGGAGACCAAAATGAAAAAGCTGACTTTTATTACATCGCTGCTTTTAATCTCATCCGTCGCCATTGCTGACGAAATAGCAGTCACCGTCTATAACAGCAACCTCGGCGTCATAAGCGAAAAGCGGACATTGAAATTTGACAAAGGTATCGGCCGCTTACAGTTTCGTGATGTCCCTTCTTTGATAGATGCCAACTCGGTCGGATTTACCGTCGAAGGCAATCGCAATGTTTCGATTTTGGAGCAGAACTATGCCTTTGACCTGGTCAGCCCGGACAAAATGTATCAGAAGTATATTGATAAAGAGATTGAACTGATTGATAAAGAAGGCAAACTTTACCAGGGCGTTCTTTTAGCTTTTAGCGGCGGGGCCGTTACGATTCAGGAAAAGTCCGGCAGGATAAAAATTGTGCTGTTGTCTCATGTCGTCGAAGTCAATTTCCCCAGTCTCCCCGACGGACTTATCACCCGCCCGACTCTTTTCTGGAAATATAATTCTGATTTTTCGGGTGAAGCGCTTTGCGAAGTCAGCTATCAGACTTCGGGCATAAGCTGGAGCGCCGAATATGTAGGGCTGCTAAATTCTAAAGAGACTCAGTTAGATTTATCCGGCTGGGCGGCTATTAACAACAGTTCAGGAAAAACGTACAGAGACGCCAAGCTGAAACTCATTGCAGGTGATATTCATCGGGCGCAAGAATTATATATTCGAGGTGGCCGTCCCGAAGCTTTAAAGTTTTCGGCAAAGGGCGCGGCCGCTCCGGGATTTCAGGAAAAAGTGTTTTTCGAATACCACCTCTACACTTTGCCCCGCAAAGCAACAGTGGCCGACAAAGAAATCAAACAAATCTCTTTATTTGAACCGGCACATGCAAAAATCAAAAAAGTATTCGTATTTGAACCCGAAAGAAACCCCAAACAGGTACAGGTAAAATTACGTTTCAAAAATTCCCAGGAGACCGGTCTGGGCATGCCGCTTCCGGCAGGTAGAATCCGCATATTTAAGGCCGACGATGACGGCTCCCGGATTTTACTCGGCGAAGACAGAATCAAACATACGCCCAGAGATGAAGAGCTTAATATAACTGTCGGCAATGCTTTTGATATCGCGGCTGAAGAACGCACTATGAACCAGAACCGGATTTCCAGCAAAGTCGAAGACCGCGATATGGAGATTGAAATTCGCAACCGCAAGGCTGAAGCAGTAACCATAGAGATAGTCAAAAGGCTATATGGTTTCTGGGAGATTCTGGAGTCCGATTTTAAGTATGAGAAAAAGGACGCCAATACCATCAAATTCTCCATAAAGGCCAAGGCGAACGAAAAAGTAGTTGTTAAGTATAAAGTCCGCTATAATTATCGCTAAATGTCTTAGGTTGACAGAGATAATATGGGGCTATAATTTGCTGAAAATTTTGAGTATTTACAGGAGGGAATTTTGAAAAGTTTTTCTTATAAGGTATTGATTCCGCTGGCTTTACTACTGTTTTCGTTCAGCAATTCAGCTGCTCGAAAGCTTCCGGTCGGAGCATATATTACCAGCGCCAAAATACATGTGATTGAAGACCGCCCGGCAGATGCAGTGGCTATGCTTGATTCGCTTTTTATGTTCTACGGTCCCCATTCTCAGGCACTCGGCCTGATGGGACAGATCATGGTAGACTTTGTTGAATCAAAAACAACTGCAGATGAAAAGTCTCCTTACGTCACCAAGATGATAGCATATTTTGATACTCTGAAAATATGCTGCGATAACAAAGATATCAAAAAGAAATACCGCAAAAACTGCAGCAAACTGCTTGAAGAAGCCGACTCCACCAAAGTCAAATACTGGAGAGAGTTCTATAATAGAGGCATAGAGCAGCTTAACTCTGTTGAGGAGATGTCCAGCGAGCAAAAAAATACATCTGACCCTGATATGCTGGAGTTTTATACGACTTCTATTGCCGCCAAAGCCGATTCAAGTATTTCGAATATGAAACTGGCGATTCAATTAGACTCAACGGATCATCGCCCGTATGTTGCTGTTGGCTCACTATTTGAAAAACAGGATAAATTTGAAGATGCTATCATCTGGCTAGACCGAGCTATGGCACAAACCGAGGACAGTTCCTCGCTGCTGCTTTCCATAGCCTATGACTATATCAATCTAAATGAATACTGCAAGGCAGCCCCATTCTTTTCCAAATTTCTAATTGCAAATCCCACTGACCTCTCAAACGCCAGTAATTTGACAATCTGTTATATCCGCTGTGACATGATGGACTCTGCCAGGTCGGTCTTTGAAAAGATGCTGGCAGTTGACTCTGCTAACCCGGATGCGCTGGTCGGACTCGGTGATTTTTATAGACAGGAAGCCGGTTTGACATTAAAAAAAGCTTCAGAAATTAGCGGAGACAACCCGGATCAGGCGATCGAAATCCGTGAACAGGCCAACGAATTATTTGATAAATCGGCAGCATATTATGAAAAGCTCATAACAATAAATCCTGATTCAATTAGAGGGCACGAAGAATACGCCCTTATAAACTTTATCAGAGGGCGCTACGATATAGCCGCGAAAATATATGAAAAGCTGTCGGGTATGGAGCCGGATAATATTGAACACTGGATTTCGTTGGGTGACTGCCGGTTGACGCTGCAAAAATTTAAAGAAGCAATAATTGCTTATGAAAAAGTGGTTGAGATTGATAGCGAAAAAAGACTAATCTGGGAGCGGCTAAGCGACTTATACGCCGAAACCCGTGCCAGCGCTGCCAAAAAGGCCGAAGCCGAGAAAAACCTCAAGCGTCTGAGCAATTAGATTCTCTGACATTGAACAAATGTGATTTAGAGTTCTTAATAAAAAGAATATACTCCAGGCGGCAGGAAAAATTATCCTGCCGCTTTTTATATGATGAGAATTTGACTAATTTAACTTATGAATTTTGCTGAAATTGCCGTAGCTGGCCCTCTTAAAAAAACGTTCGTATACTCTGTCCCGCAAAGAATGTCCGTTCTTGCCTGCGGGCAGCGAGTACTGGTTCCTTTTGGAAAAAACAGCAAAATCGGCTTCTACTTGGGTAAAACATCTGATAAGCCCGGTATTGAAATTAAGAGCCTTGCCAGAAAAATTGATGAGTCCTCACTTTTTTCAAAGGAACTCTTTCAGCTTTGTCTCTGGATAGCGGACTATTATTTTTGTAATCCGGCCGATGTTTTGGCTACTGCTTTGCCTGCTGCAATTAGAAAAAGTAAGTTATCACAACACATCTGGCAGAAAATATCTAAATCAATCCCGCCTGAACTTCTCCCAAAAGTTAAGGCAGGGAAAAAACTGTCAGCCTCGACACTAAAAACTATCAGGCAACTTGACTCCCGCCTTTTAAACAAGCTCAAAAAAGAAAACGCCATTATAGAAATCTGGCCGGATGATACCAGCTCTGATTTTCTTGATTCTGCTATAGGTTCAGAGTCTGAGATTCCCTTAAGTTTTATCAAAGGGCGATCGGGTGTTAAAAAAATGTCGCTGACAAGCGAGCAGCAAAATATCTTTGATAAAATAGTTCCCTCGCTATCCAAAGGCCACCGGGTTCATCTCCTTCATGGCGTAACCGGCTCTGGTAAGACATTGGTATACTGCAATCTGGCAGCTGAAGTTATTAAACAAGGCAAAACTGTATTGGTGCTGACTCCGGAAATAACTCTGGCTGGCACTACCCTGTCTTACTTGAGAGGATTTTTTGGAGACGCAGTAGCTGTAATACATTCGGCCATGACCAATACAGAGCGAATGGAAAGCTGGCGGGGCCTGCGGTCCGGCAGGTACAAAATAGCAGTAGGTCCGCGGTCCGCGCTTTTTGCGCCACTACCGAATATCGGCTTTATCGTAGTTGACGAAGAGCACGACGACAGCTACAAGCAGGATGAACCGGCTCCACGTTTTCAGGCGCGCGATTCAGCCATAATGAGGGCAAAAATTAATAACATACCTATCATGCTCGGATCAGCTTCTCCGTCGCTTGAGTCTTACCACAATGCCAAAACCGGCAGATATGAATTGCATGCCTTGACCGGGAGACCGGGGAAGGCAACTTTGCCCAAAGTTCAAATTATTGATATGCAAAAACACCGGCTTGGCGGGGACCTTAATTATCTGTCCTATCCTCTAAAAAAAGAAATCGAGAACCGTCTGGAGAAAAATCAGCAAATAATTCTTTATCTAAACCGCCGAGGCTACTCTCCCTATATTAAGTGTAACTCCTGTGGTTTTGTACCGTCATGCCCTGACTGTAAAGTAAATTTGACTTTCCACAAGTCGGGACAAAAGCTCTCCTGCCACTATTGTGGAAATCTGGAACCGAATTATGATATCTGCCCCAACTGCGGCACAACAGCATTCGAATACCGCGGTGTGGGTACTCAAAGAGTAGAAGAAAGCTTAGGATTTTTATTTGAACGCGGGAAACCGTTGCGCCTTGATTCCGACAGTGCCAGAGGCAGAACCAAAGCTTACAAAATCCTTGCAGACTTTGCCGAAAGAAAACATAATATGCTTTTGGGGACACAGATGGTAACCAAAGGGCTGGATTTGCCGGGGGTATCTTTGGTAGGTGTGCTTTCTGCCGACCAAAGTCTGGACTTGCCGGACTTCCGCGCGACTGAAAAATCTTTTTCAAGACTTCTGCAGGTCTCAGGCAGGTCCGGCAGGTCTGATAACAAAGGACAGGTGCTGATACAGACTTACTATCCCGAAAGAGATGTGATACTAAATGCTGCCAAACAGGATTATATCTCTTTTTATGAACAAGAAATATTGAAACGAAGTGAATTTAGCTATCCCCCTTTCACAAGAATCGTAAATTTTGTTTTTTCAGGAACAGATGAACTGAGACTGGAAGAAAATGCATTCTTGTTCGGCAAAAAACTTAAAAGCAAAATAGATAAGTACCATCTCAAAGCTGAGCTTTTAGGACCAGCGCCCTGTCCTATGTATTTCTTAAGGAAAAATTACAGGCGGCACCTCTTTGTAAAGACTAAGCAGGTTGTAAAATTCGTGCAGATACTAAAAACTTGGGAAGAGAACGAGAGCCGATTTAAAATGCCCTCGGGGATCAAAGTTGTAGTCGACGTCGACCCATATGATATGATGTAGTCATTAAAAAACCGCCTCTGCCCAGAAGCGGTTTTTCACTAAAATTATCAGCTGAATTACTGGCTTATTTTTCTCTCTTACCTTTGTCTTTCTTGTCTTTGTCTTTTTTATCTCGGTCTTCCGTGCCCTCTTCTTTCTTGGCGCCTTCAGTGCCTTCGGCAGCGCCAGCAGCAACTTCGGCTTCCTCGGCAGCTGCTTCATCTTCAGCAGCTTCGGCAGCTTCTTCTTCAGTTGACTTCATTACTGTCGGAGCAGAGATAACAACTATTGTCCGCTGTTCTTCATCAAGAATCTTTGCTTTTTCAATCTTTATATCTCTAACATGGATAGATTCTCCGATATGCAGGCTTTCGACATCAATATCAATATGCTCAGGGATATCTGCAGGTAAGCAGGCTATCTCGAACTCGCGCATTGTTGTCTGCATAATGCCGCCGTCGGTTTTGACACCTACCGGAATTCCTATCAGTCTGATCGGCACAGAAAGGTGAATCGGTTTTGTCATCGAAATTGCGTGAAAATCTACATGAACAATCTCACTTGTCACCGGGTCTCTTTGCAATTCTCTTATCAGCACCTTTTTGGATTTTCCGCCGAGGTCCAGATTATAGATAGCGCTGCTGCCGCCGGCTGATTTCCAGGCCGATTGAAATTCCCGAAGGCTGACCTGAACAGATATTGGCTTGGTCTGGGGGCCATAAATTATTGCGGGAATATTGCCGCTCATTCTTACTCTACGCGCATGACCTTTACCACTACCTTCACGCGAAGCGACTGCTAATACAACTTCTTTCATGATTCTTTCAATTCCTTCCTACTCTCATTTAACTGGAAATAATTAAACTACCATCGGTTGATCTTCAAATAACGAAGAGACAGATTCCTCGCAAGCTATTCTTTTAATTGCTTCTCCTATTAGTTCAGAACAAGTCAAAACTTCTATCTTATCAGGCAAGGCTCGCTCTGACTGGTCTATTGAGTCTGAAATAATAAGTTTTTTTATGGGCGATTTTTCAATTCTCTCTAAAGCCTGTCCCGACAGTACGCCATGCGTAGCTGCTGCATAAATGTCCAGAGCGCCGTTTTGCTTCACACACTCCGCTGCCGCCGCAATCGAACCGGCGGTATCTATCATATCATCTCTGATTAAAACATTTTTGTTTTCCACGCTGCCAATCAAATTCATAGCTTCGGCGACGTTTGCTTTTGGTCGCCTTTTATCAACTATAGCAATATCGGCGTCTAACGATTTCGAAGTTGCGCGCGCCAGTTTAATAGAACCGACATCGGGTGAAACAATACAAAGGTTCTCGAGTTTCAGCGAGCGGAAATACTTATTAAATAAAACCGAAGAATATAAATGGTCGTGGGGCAGGTCAAAAAATCCCTGTATCTGACTGGCATGAAGGTCCATTGTAATAATTCTATCGGCTCCGGCGGTGGTGATAAGATTGGCCACTAACTTTGCCGTAATAGCAACTCTCGGCTTATCTTTTCTGTCCTGTCTGGCGTAGCCGTAATAGGGCAGGACAGCGGTGATTCTCATGGCCGAGGCTCTTCTGGCAGCTTCAATCATAATAAGCAGTTCCATCAGATTATCAGCCGGCGGATTAGTAGGCTGAATTATGAATAGATCATGCCCTCTGATATTTTCTTCAATCTGTACGAATATCTCACCATCTGAGAAGCGGCTGACAGTACACTTAGTTAGCTCTTCGCCCAAATACTTGGCAATTTTTTGAGCCAGGGGATAATTTCCATTTCCCGTGACCAGCTTCAAATCGCTTCTGACAATCATTTAACGGTCCTTCAAAATTTCCAGCACTAAATTGCTCTCATTTAATTTGGGAATGAAAGCAGATTTTAATATAAGCAAAAATTGGCTGGGGCGCCAGGATTCGAACCTGGGAATGCCAGCTCCAAAGGCTGGTGTCTTACCACTTGACGACGCCCCAGGGCACTGGCAATAAAGGAAAAAAATCAGTCAATTTGAAGAGTTTCTTTTGACTTCTTCCTCATATTCTTTCAGGACCTGAGATTCAATATCCTCCCGCATATCCTGATGTATCGGGTGGGCTATATCCTGATAGGTGCCGTTTGGGCGTTTCCGGCTGGGCATAGAGACAAAAAGGCCGTTATTCCCCTCAATTATTTTCATCCCCCTGACAACAAAGGCGTTGTCAAAAGTAATATTAGCGAATCCCTTTAGTCGTTCTTCATTTCTCAGGGTAACACGAATTTCTGTAATTTCCACGGTCTCTTCCTCAAAGTTGTGTGATCCCCTGCTCAGGCAGCAGGAAAGGCTTAACCGTGTACAGCTGACATTCCGGAAAGTTACCCCTACAGACACGACTGCTTTCCCTATTTTCGGCAAATATTCCAAACATAGTAGGACCTGACCCCCCATTCTTGCAAGTATTGCCCCACGTTGCAATAATGCTTCTTTAATGACCGTTAATCTCGGATAGCGATTAAATTGAATCGCTTCGAAATCATTTTCAACTCTCAAACTACTTCAAATAAAGCAAAAGGTTACTCAAATTCAAGAGTTTCTTTTGATTTCTTCCCCATATTCTTTTAGGACCCGAGATTCAATATCCTCTCGCATATCCTGATTTATAGGATGGGCGATATCCTGATAAGTGCCATTTGGGCGTTTACGGCTGGGCATAGATACAAAAAGTCCGGTGTTCCCCTCAATAATCTTCATGCCCCGGACAACAAAACTGCTGTCAAACGTAATATTAGCGAATCCCTTCAGGCGTTCTTCGTTCTTAATGGTGATCCGAATCTCTGTAATCTCCATTTGATTTCCCTTCTTGTTGCTCCATTTCCCGCTCTGGCAGGAGAAATGGCTTAACCGTGTACAGATGACAATCGGGGAAGTTAACACTGCTGACACGCTCTCTTTTACAATTATCCAAAAATATTCCAAACATAGCAGGTCCAGTCCCACTCATTCTGGCAAGCAATGCGCCGCTTTTCAATAGTTGTTCTTTTATTGCCAGTAAATTAGGAGTACGCTTAAACTGAATTGCTTCGAAACCGTTTCTAAGCTCTTTTAGCAACTCAATGTAGCCTTCTAATCCATCGTAAGTTTCTAACGTAGAAGTGCTTTTATTTGTTGTCAACTTCAAATTCAAAGCTTTGTAGCTTTGAACCGTAGATACTGGAATGCCCGTCGATACCACAATAATGTTATAATCGACCGGAAAACTGGTTTCTTCAACTATTTCTCCCCTCCCGGAGACAAAAGCCTGTCCTTTGTAGAAAAAAAAAGGGATATCTGAGCCTAATTCAGCAGATATTTGAGCAAGTTGCGGGTTGGACAGTCTTAATTCAAATAGCCGATTAATGGCTATCATAGCTGAGGCACAATCCGAAGACCCTCCTCCCAGACCCGCTGCAATAGGAATATTCTTTTCCAAATCAACTTTTATACCACTTTTGAGCCCAAACTCTTTCTTGAATAGCTCATAAGCCCGGGTCACCAGATTATTTTTTATGGGAGTTGAGCTCAAATTACCGGTCAGCTTGACTCTACATTCAGCTTTATCAATTTTCTTTATTTTTAGCCGGTCAAAAAGAGTGATCGCCTGCATCAGGGAGTAAATATTATGGTAGCCGTCGGGGCGTTTGTTCAGAACCTGCAGAAAAAGATTAATCTTGGCCGGGGCGTGAATCTCTATGAAGTCTTTTGATAATTGCTTTATGAGCATTCGAGATAGTTCTCTTTTTCACAAGCTACGCACTTTATCCTTGTGCTGCCGTTATAATTATTATAACAAATGAATATACATTTGTTCTACAAAATTCAGAGAAATCGAAGGGGATTTATGAGCAGTATTGAGGCAAAAGGCAAACTAAAGACGAGCTCCGGCGAATTAACAATTTATCGCCTTGATACGCTCAATCAATTCGGCTCAATAGACAAGCTGCCCTATTCTATCAAAGTCCTGCTGGAAAATCTTCTGCGCAATATCGACGGCAGCTCTGTAACCGAAGATGATGTAATAGGTTTGGCCGGATATAATGCCAAAAATGTCGGCGACGTCGAAATCGCCTACCGCCCGGCCAGAGTATTATTACAAGATTTTACCGGCGTGCCTTTAGTAGTCGACCTGGCGGCTATGCGTGACGCTATGAAAAAGATAGGCGGCGACCCGCAGAGAATAAATCCGCTGGTGCCGGTTGATCTGGTGGTTGACCATTCGGTGCAGGTCGATGCCTTTGCTTCCGGGCAGGCACTCGAGATAAACGCCAAAAAAGAGTTTGAAAGAAACTACGAACGTTATGAATTTCTGCACTGGGGCAAAGAAGCCTTTAAAAATTTCAAAGTTGTCCCGCCTGCT
>JADFPZ010000276.1 GCA_022562075.1 Candidatus Zixiibacteriota bacterium
GGGACATCAGATTCCGGACCAAAGACATGCATCATATCGGCAGCGTAGCGACGAGTGAGTCTCTCCAGTTCACCTACCGACATTTTGTTGGGGTCACAAATTACGCCTCCTTTGCCACCTCCAAAGGGGATATTGACAACCGCACATTTCCAGGTCATCCAGGCTGCCAGTGCCTGAACTTCATCAAGAGTTACATCGGGATGATAACGGATGCCTCCCTTGGCCGGACCGCGCGCTATAGAATGCTGCACTCGATAACCCACGAATATTTTATAGGTGCCGTCATCCATACGCACCGGCAGATTGCAAATAGTACTGCGTCGCGGCATTTTTATGAAATTGATTAAAGACTTGTCGAGATCCAGTAATTTTGCAGCCTGGTCTATCTGTTTTAAGACATTCCCAAATATTGAAATAGGCAGAGTAGTTGTTTTCTTTAAGACCAGACGCCTGGGGTGACGCGGCACCGGCCGTCGTATCTTATTGGAACTGGCTTTTGCAGGTTTTGCCATCAGGGCAGTCTCCTTAAGTCGGCCTTTTTTTCGGCCGCAGCGAAATCAGCTGAGAGTTCTTGTCATAAAAACGCCACAGCCTGCCGGCGCCTTCTTTAATTCCGACTCGTGTGGTTTTTCCAATACTTTTTACCTCCCTTTGGCGGTCTTCAAGATAGAGGGTATCCCCTGTCAAATCAAGACCGCTGTGCACTTTAGAGATGCCAAACGAACGGCAAAATCTGCCCGGACCTCTCAGCAGATCTCTTTCTTTGCAGCCGGGTGAATTTTCTTTCATCGACTCCAGACCTTCTTCAGGCTCAGCCGCCCGCAGAAGTACTGCCGCCGCAAAATTTTCTTTTTCGGTCACAAAATTCAGGCAGTGATACATGCCGTAGATAAAATAGACGTATGAAATTCCTCCCGGACCAAACATCACCGCCGTTCTTTTGGTTTTTCCTTTGGAGGCATGGCAGGCCGGGTCATTTTTGCCAATATAAGCTTCAACTTCGACGATTCTGGCGGAAAGCTTTTGACGCTGGCCGTTAAAAACAATCTGCTTGCCCAAGAGCTCTCTGGCTACTTGCAGGGTTGGACGTTCAAAAAATTTTCGGGTTAATTTTATCGGTTTTTTAGCGGGCACTTTTTTTCGTTACCTTATTTAAACCATACTCTCAAAAAAGAAAGGGTTGTTTCTACGCTCGGCCCCGACAGTGGTGCTGGGACCATGTCCGGGCAGGCAGACAATGCCATCCGGCAGAGGTAATATCTTTTTCTGGATAGAATTCAGTAATGTCTTAAACGAGCCTCCCGGCAGGTCTGTTCGGCCGATTGAGGCTTGAAAGAGAGTGTCGCCAGTAAATAAAATGCCTTCGCTTTCGTCAAGTAAGCAGACTCCGGCTCGGGAATGACCGGGCGTGAAAAGAACCCGCAAACTGATATCACCGAAACTGTAGGGTGTTTCATCTTCGAAAAGAAAGTCCGCATCGGGGGCGGTAAACGGCTGTCCGAGTAATGCCGAACCGTTTTCGTTGGCATCATTCAACAGAACCTGTTCCCCTTTTCCTATATAGATTGGAATTTCATAGCGCTCTTTAATGTCTGCCAGCGCTCCTATATGGTCGCAGTGGCCGTGAGTCAGCAGAATTGCCACAAGCTTTATGCCCAGCGAATCGACTTTCTTGATAATCTGGTCCGGGTCTGCCCCGGGATCGATTATTATCCCCGATTTGCTTTCTTCGCTAAAATATATATAGCAGTTAACTGCAAAATCACCGACAACTATTGTCTCAAGTTTCATATTAGAAAGCCAAGATATCGGCGCTCTCTGTCCTGTCAACCCAATTTCTCGATGTTTCGCTTGTTGCTATCATAAAATTTCTGTTACATAATATCTGATAGTAGTGACAGGATAGTATTAGGGCGGAGGCATAAAAGCGTGGCAACTGAAATAAAGAGCAAAATCCCGGAGCTAAAAGAGAAGCTTGAGAAGCTCGGGAGGTATCTTTGACCTCGACCAGCGCCGCCAGACAATCTTAAAACTCGAAAAAGAGTCCAGCAGCCCGAAATTTTGGGATGATAATCTAGCCGCCCAGGCAACTCTCAAAGAAATAGCCGCAGAAAAAAAGTGGGTAGAAACCCATGAAAAGCTGACTTCCGAGCTTGAGGATATAGCGGAGCTCTATTCACTTAGCGAAGAAGAAAACAATCCCGAAGACGAAAAACATTTAAGTCAGGCTATGGCCGATCTGTCGCGCTCAGTAGAATCATTTGAGACCAACTCTCTTTTATCAGGGCCTGACGATTTTCGCGATGCCTTGGTTTCTATTCATCCCGGCGCCGGCGGCACAGAATCACAGGACTGGGCCAG
>JADFPZ010000068.1 GCA_022562075.1 Candidatus Zixiibacteriota bacterium
CCCCACCGGAGAACATGGTGTGCGCCCGCTTGTAACGATTAACTTCCGGCGTGTCGAGCTCCTGTATTCCATGGTCCTCTGATGGGCCATAGATCGACGCCAGCCGGTCGATATGAACGATGTGGTAGATTTTGGGCTGGGCTGGCGGCCGAGTCATGGTCAGCCATCTGCCTCGGCAAGTTCCAGTTCACCCGCATCGTCATTCGCAGCTGCTGATATTCAATTTCAGCCAGAACGTAGCGAGTAGAACCGAGAGCATCAAACTTGCCTACCCATTGAATCGGATCACGGACCCAACTATAACTTAAGCCCAGACTGGCGTTAAGAATAGCACTGGGCCGTATTATGACAGTAGGACTTATGTTATAAAATGATTCGCGATTGTCAAAATTTCCTCCAATATTTGACCCTAAATCAAATGATACGCGTTTTCTGGTATCCGAATTTATGCCAATAAAGCTGTTGTGCCACATGTCGTTCCTCAAGGCCGGTCCACCTCGGAGCTTACCGATAGACAAAGGCTGCCATTGTATGGCCATTGGATTAAAATCAACAGTCCAGTTGTTGTGAAACGTTGCCACAAAGTGCACCGGTCTGAACCATGTCCACCTGTTTTCTCCTGCTGTAGTCAGTCCCGTATTAAGTCCCAGGTCATAACGGAAACTTCGCAATATGCCTCTCGGTTTTGATTGAATATACTTAAGAAATGTTTCTGCAAATTGCATATCAGCATTGATCTGAAAACCCATATCATTAATTTCAAATCCGGGGCTTGTACGCTCGTAGTATCCGTAATATTGCCAATTGCCGGACTCTTTTGCTCCTCGTACGCTGAACGAAGAGCCTGAAAGAGAAGTTCTGGTTGTGTCAAGTTCAAGGTGGTCAGCATCGGGACGCTGATAGTATCGAAATGGAGAAACCTGGACGTTTGTGATGGCTTCGCGGCTTCCGCGAACATTGCTTGCAGCCAGACTCCAGCGAAAAGCGTATTTGTTCTTCTGCCAGCGATGAACACCGTCAGCCAATCCTACATAGGCGGCGGATGGCATAAAGCTGAGGTTATCATTCAAGCTACGATTGACTGCAGTGACCGACAGACCAACAAGATTATTCCCTTGATTGAATTCCTGTTCAATACGGCCGGCAAAATAGTGTGTAAACGGACCTATCTTTTCCGAACCAACATTGTTTCCTAATGAGTCTCGAAGAGTGCCGCTTTCTGAAGCATTCAGTGCGCTAAGAATTCCGATTCCCATGCCGCCGGCAGTCTTCCCCGTTATTTTCGCTGCGCTTATGATGGTTGAAGCCTCCGGAATTTCTATTGTCCCTCCCGAGGGCGGGCTGGCGAACCCGCGTGGACGACGTCCAATCCTGCGTGAATAAAAAATCCGTCCAGCCGGCGATGATTTGTTAAATAGTCCGGAGCCTTCGACAAAAAACCTGCGCTTCTCTGAGAAGAAGCTCTCGAAGGCAGTCAAATTTATTTCAGAAGGGTCAGCCTCGACTTGTCCAAAATCCGGATTTATTGTCAAGTCAACAGTTAGATTCGAAGTCAGACCGTATTTTACGTCCAGGCCCACGTTCATGTCGGTTACTTTGGATGGAGCATAGAAGATTCCTGTCCCTTCTGGTCTTTTTCGACTGCTTGCTACGGTATAGGGACGAATTTCCAGCCTCGTCGGTGCTTCCAGGTCGTCTAACCCCTCAAGCACTCCAAATAGAGACACAAAACCGCTGGCTTCTTTCGAATAGGGCGACCAATAGACTTCTTCGGCCTTGTGGTAAATGTCCCTGGAAACCTGAAACCCCCATTTTTTTCTATCTTTTTCAAAGCGAAGTTGTGAAAATGGAATGCGAAACTCTGCCGTCCAGCCCAGACTATCAATCGATGTTGCTACTTGCCAGACGGGATCCCAGGAAAGATCAGCATTATCATCAGAGTCGCCGAAAAAAGTAGCGTCACTGTAAGAACCTCCTGGAGTGACAGCAAAGGCAAAGCAATTACGCCGGTCGTGATAAGAGTCAAAATAGATTACAATCTCATCTGATTGTGCGCCTTCATCACGGCGGGCTATTTCTCTGCTAATTAGCCGGGGTTCCGAATCAAATGCCCGTACACCGACATAAATTGCATCGTCACTATATAATACGCGTACTTCAGTCTTTTCGGTCGCGGGGCTGCCATCTTTTGGGTCACGTTGAGTGAAACCGGTTGCGATAGCCGCCTGTTGCCATGGTCTTTCGTTCAAATGTCCATCAATCTTCACTTCGCCGAGCGCTACCTTTGACGCTTGCAGACTGCGCACAGAATTTTGTTCGCTCTCTTGCGCTCTTAGAGAAGATGTTTGACAAAAAACAGCGGATATTATTAGAACAATAAACGCCAGCGAGTTAGGCGTTAGAAACCTTAAATGGGAAAGTATTGAAAAAGTCTTTGTGACAGAATTCTGGGCTTGTCCAGATAGAGTTATAACTCTGTTCATAGATTTCCTCGTTTTAGATTAATGGACACAAAAGCTTGGTACGTTATACGATAATTTTACTGATTTTGATTCAAAAAAATAGCGGTGCACGGTCTCGAACCAAAGATAAATTTCGAAATTTCGCCTGAGTTTAAAGTGACGTCGTTCAAGGCGCGAAAAATAAAACTTTCCTGGAAACACTTTTTTGAGAATAGAGAATAATCTTATGTTTCTTAAAATGAAGCCTGGTTTCGAAAACAGTCTTACTTCATGATGCCCAATCTCTCTCTGCTAATAGGCGATTTTCTCGTATTCACCTCATACGACATCTTCCATGCATTTTTAAGGTTAATTTTCGGCAGCATTTGCGGTAGTTTTCACTTCTACTGTCGCCCTGAGATTGTTTACGATAACACAATCGGCAATAATTACTATTTTTCAATTTAATTTGATAGATATTGCATTTGCGAGAAAATTTTATTCAGTCAATTATTAGAGGTACTATATTGTACAACAATAGGTTATATTCTTAAATAAGATTGCGGAGCATTATATTTGACATAATCTCTTGACATCATCAAGAAGGCTGCCAATATTACCGATATTAGAGTCGTAAAAGCGACTATTGAAATGATAGCCTTTTTGGTAGGAAATTATGAAGAATCAAGCAGCCAACTCCGTACCCCATATCCTCCCCCTAAGAATTTACTTAGGAGTAGCAGGAGCGCTTTTATTGCTGACAGCAATTACAATCATGGTAGCGAGAGAGGATTTCGGATCCTGGAATCTCGTAGTTGCTTTGCTCATAGCCGCAACAAAGGCAACTCTGGTGGCTCTTTTCTTCATGCATCTCAAGTATGACAACAGAATATATTCCGTTATTTTCGTCGGGGCGATTCTATTTCTCGGCATTTTTATCACTTTTACAATGTTCGACACTCTCAATCGAGGCGAAATAAACCCATTAACCAAGATGCCCATCAAGAAGTACGCTGCCATTTATGAATCAAACGGCAGGCCCATTCCAATAAGTGAACGAATTTATGATGTTTCAGGTCGTGTCGTATCAAATGATTTCTTTTTAAAAAACGGCTATGGCCCTATCAAGAAAGAATTAGCAATTGATGCCATAAACGACGAGTTAGCCGCAGATGGTGAGAAGATTTTTAACAAAACTTGTTATCGCTGCCACAAACTTGATGAACGATTCACCGGTCCGCCTCTCCGCGGGGTAACAGCTTACAGGTCTCCTGCTTATATCATGAATATGATTTTAAATCCTGAAGAAAATATCAGGCGTCACGCGGGAGTGCGGGCATTACAAAAGCAGTATTTCACAGTTATGACCAATCAAGATTTAAGTATTGATGAAGCCAGAGCAGTTCTGGAATATCTCAAATCTGCAAATGAGAGGCCTGGAGAATAAAACTCTAATTAAGGAGACAATATATGAGACACACTCTAACAATTACAATAATTGGAATACTGGTTTTAGTGTCCATGGCATTAGAAAACAGAACTAATGCGATACCGGTTTTCGCCAGAAAATATGAGACGAGTTGCATAACCTGTCATACTGTTTTCCCAAAGCTCAATTCGTTTGGTGAAGCTTACCGGTTAAATGGCTTCCAGTACCCCGAAGATGATGCAGATCAGACTAAGGACGAACCGGTTTCTTTAGGCGCAGACTCTTATAAGAAAGTTTTCCCGAATGCCGTCTGGCCAAATGATATTCCCGGAACTCCGCCAATCGGAATCAGGGTAGCCTCAGGTTTTAACTATAGAAAAAATGAGCAAGTAAAAACCGAATTTTTGGCTCCCTCATTGATTATAATGACTGCCGGAACTCTTGGGGAAAACGTAAGCTTCTATGCCGGCGCCCACTTATTTGAAGAAGGTGAAATAGGCTCAATTGACAGAGCTTATTTTCAAATCTCAAATCTGTTTAACAATAAGCTGCCTGAACATTTTCTAAACCTGCGCATCGGCCAATTCATTCCCAATATTGTTCCCTTTGCAAATCATCGCGGTCTGGCGGTGACCCCCTACGCCTTCAATACTTATTCTGCCACGGCGGATGAATTTGAAACAGGCCACGCTCATGGCAACGAATCGTTCGGAATTGAAACATTTCAACTCGGGGTTGAGCTATCGGGAATCGCGTCCAGCAGGTTTCGCTGGGGAGTGGGCTTTGTCAACGGCTCCGGAGCTGCCGCTGAAAACAGTTCAGCTAAAGACGGTTATTTCAGAGCTGCTTACAAATTCGGCGGCATGGGCTTTGACGGTTCTGGCGGGACCCCTGACCCGCGCGGTCGAAATTGGATTGACAATTCTATCGCAGTCGGAGGCTTTGCCTATTTTGGGAGCTACCCCAATCTAACCCTGGCAGGTACCAATGATTTGACCCGAAAGCGTTACGGTCTTGATTTTAATGTTATGATCCAGAGTACTAATTTGTTCGGCGGCTGGATTCGCGGAAAGGACGAAGTGGTCGAAGGCAATTTAGCTTTGGACAAAAAGTATGACCTGGGCTTTGTGGAACTTAATCAGGTCATCTATCCCTGGCTGACAACTTTGGCGAGGTATGAAAGAGCCGATCCGGAAAATCAGCAAAGTATCGAACGTGTTGTGGCCGGTTTTGCAGCTCTCTATCGAGCCAATATAAAGTTTGTGGTCGAGTCAGCCGTGGACCCGTCAGACATAAATTTTTCTAAACTGAATGTAAGATTAGATTTTGCGTTTTAACATTATAGTCAGGAGTTACAAAATGTCGTTTATCAAAGGACCTTTAATTATAGCCTTAGCTGGAACATTAACGCTGGCGTCCTGCAGCGTTGATGATAACCCGGTCTCATCGCCGGCGATGGACATGTCAACTGAGCTGATAATTCAGCTGAACATCCAGCCAACCAATGCCCTCAGGACTGTCGAAACCTGGAACTACTGGACCGTTCCGGTCAATGTCGCCTTCGTGGCAGAAATTGGCGGAGAAGAGACCGCAAGTGACACTAACGCACACCACGGGGTCAGCAGCCCCTACCCGGTAGTTCAACTTCAAAAAGTAGCCGGAATATCAGCAGCTGATGCCGCAGATATTCTGATTGGTTCAATAGAGCTGCCTCAGATGCATATCAAAATGTCTATCGGCGATGCCAAAGAGTTGTGGGAAATGGAACACGATGGTGCCTTAGTCGAACATCATGCTGAAATTGGCTCCAACCATATTATAGTGGAGATTGCCGAAACCGCAACCGGTCACGACGCTCATGGCGGCTTAACTGTCTCTCATTGTCATGTCACCTTGATTGCTGAAAGTGCAACTGATACATTTGAAGTACAGCTGGTACCGGTTCAAACCGAACATGGCCTGCGTTACGAAGCAAACGCGGAGTTGCCATACGACACTTATAATCTGAGTCTGGAAATTGAGCCTCCAGAATTTTTCCGTGACGAGGAGACAATGAATAAGTGGACAACCGATATTTTGGCTGCATTTTCCGGATTTGTTTTCGATAGCCAATTTACAGACGGCACAGTCGGTTCCGCTACCTGGGTTGGTGCCTCGGATGATTCACTTAACATAACTCTCAGGGCCGGAGCAGTAGCAACATATGGCGCTGTTGGCATGGGCATGCTTCCTAAGTCAGGAAACGAGACTATCAACTTTTCCTTAAAGCTTGAAGATCCAACAATCGAGGCCCACGAGCAACCTCTGGCTGGTTCAATCGTCACCTTGACGGTCATAAACGTGGAAGCAGGCAGTACCACCATAAAAACACTGAAACCAATTTATGGACATGAAGGCTTCTACTTCGGTGAGAATATGCATTTAGGGCTTGGAGAGCATGGAGCAGATGATGGCGGCGGAGATGACCACTAAAATTAATATTATAATTTATTTGAAAGTGAGGTAAGACAATGAAACTGATTAAACTCTTAAGTCTCGGATTACTCCTGGTAATTTTTCAGTTTGCCAGTTCAGATGCAGGAGACATAACCGGCTTTGTGAAAGCCAAGAGAAGTAAGTATTTGCCGAAAACTGTCGTTTATATTGAAAGTGCTCCGGGCAAATTCACACCCCCGGAAAAGAATCCGGTAATGGACCAAAAAAATATGATCTTTTCACCACATATACTGCCTGTCTTAGTGGGGACAACTGTTGACTTTCTAAATAGCGACGACGTCGCCCACAACGTCTTCAGTCCGGATGAATCTGCTGATAAAATGAATCTGGGAACCTGGCCAAAAGGGGACATCAGGTCATTCACCTTCAAAAATAGCTGCAAGAAAGTCTGTGACCCGGTCCTGCTATGCAATGTCCACCCTGAAATGGAGGCATATGTGGTAGTAATCGATAATACCTATTTTAGCAAAGCGGACGACTCTGGTTTCTTTCAGATAAGCGGTGTTCCGCCCGGAAAATATAATGTCAAAGTTTGGCATCCTAAACTGAAAGCGGAGGATGTCAGCATTGTTATGCCGGATTCCGGCAGCGTAGAAATTGAATTTGCTTTGAAGAAATAATAATTGCATTTATTATAGAAATATATCAAATAAGGCAGGCGCTTGTTGTCTGCCTTATTTGTAGAGATAATAAAGTGAATATTGCTCATAATCACAATTTTTCGGTCGGGATAGTTATTGCGGCCTTGTCAATTCTGGCCCTGGTCACCAGCTGCGATTTAATGAAAAACATTCCTGAAAACAGCAGCAATTTAACCTATATCGAAAAAACAATTTTCTTCAGCGAAGAGTTCAGAGCCATACCGGCTCACATGACCACAGAGTTCTGGGAGAACAGTGATTATCCTGTTGAAATGCTTGAGGCCAGCTGCGGTACCTGCCATCTATCAGAAGAAGTGCCCAAAACGTCCCTGTTAACAAAAGGACGCATACTGTTTAGAGAGAAGGGCTGTATCAGCTGTCATAGTATTAATGACTTTTATGAGGATATAGTTGACGAATTGGGACCCGACTTAAATGGCATCGGCAATAAAGTAAATCGCGGCTGGTTGTACAACTGGCTCAAGGATCCGCACAATTATCTCAAAAACCCAAGAATGCCAACTTTCAGGCTTGATGACCAAAAGCTGTTTAGTCTTATAGAATACTTGATGAGCTTGGACGACAAAGACTCTCCTCCGGTTTTCATTAATGAGATGCCAACTGAAGCAGGTGACCCGGATCGTGGGGATATTCTGGTAAGAGAGTCACGCTGCATATCCTGTCATTCTATTCATGGTCGTGGCGGCACGTTTGCTCCCGAACTTGAGAGAGTCGGGGACAAAGTTCGCCAGGAGTGGCTGCCGAATTTCCTGCGCAACATCCATTATTACCAGCCGCGCAAAAAAATGCTGGCCTTTAATTTTTCCAATCAGGAAGCCTTGGACATCGCGGCTTATTTTTTCGATGAATTTACTGAAGATGACTATCTCTACCCGCAAAAATTGTCGGAAGCTGCAGCGGCTTTATCGAAAGAAGAACGCCAACAAAAAATAATTAAAGGCAAACAAATCTTCTGGGGCTACGGCTGCCGCGGATGTCATAATGTAGCCGATATTCCGAAGCTGAAGGTCGGCACCGATCTGTCAAATATCGGCAACAGGTCGGTGTCATCGTTGTACTATGGAAACAGGGACGATGTTGCCCGCAATCTGCATAACTGGATATTTATGAAAATCAAAAATCCGATTGCATTTGATTCAATTTATAATATGCCCAATTTTAATCTTACTGACCAGGAGGCACTGGCAATTACTGTCGCTCTTTTGGGCAATAAAGAGCAAGAGTACCCGCCTGAATACTTGGTCCACGAGCTGGAAAGTTCGCCTTACACAAAACCTCCGGGCAAGTTTGGAGAGCTTTTCGAACGTTATAGCTGCATCAGTTGTCACACTGTCGAAAAATATGGAGGAACTATTTCGACTGTTTCACTAACTAATGTGGGCAGTAGAGTCAAATATGAGTGGTTGAAAAACTATTTGCTTAAACCGTACGCCGTCAGACCGATTGTGACGGCCAGAATGCCTCGTTTCAGGATGACTGAAGCAGATGCGATAGAAATAGCCAGATACTTAAAAGAAGTTTATGTAAGTAAAGAGATACCAAAATTTCTCGAACATGAATTCACTATTGAAGATGTAAGTAAGGGCGAGCATATTTTTGACCAGCAGAAATGCGTCAGCTGCCATATCATTGACGGTAAGGGTGGCTATGTCGGGCCATCGCTTGACAATCTGGCTCAAAGACTGGAAACCGGCTGGGTCTATAAATGGCTGCGAAATCCCCAGAAATATCGCCCGCGTACTATTCATCCCAATTATGGCTTTAGTGAAAAAGAAGCCAAGCAATTGACTGCCTTTTTGATAGGGAAGAAAGTGGTACAATAATGAAGTTATTCTTCCCCTTAGTAGTATTGGCAATATTTATTATTGCCTTGAGTTGCCAGAATGACAGTCCTCAGCGGGAGGATCTAGCTTTAGAGGCAGCCAAAGAATTTTTCCGGGTAACAGACGTAACAGTTGAGGATTCAAAACGTATGTACCTGCACTATTGCTCAGTCTGTCATGGGACTGAAGGCAAAGGTGATGGTTTTAATGCCTACAATCTGGACCCTAAACCAAAAAATTTTACGGATTCTACTTTTCTAAGTAAAGCTAACAGCGCCTACGTAATTGAGGTAATTAAGGGCGGCGGCCAAGCAGTAGATTTGTCAGCTATGATGCCCCCTTATGGTCGTACTCTTACGGCAGAAGAAATAGAAAAGCTGGCAGAGTACGTCTTGTTTCTTTCGAAAGGTCGCACAGAATAATTCAAACCATAAATCGTTGCCTGCCCATACTGTGTGGAAGTTAGAGTTAGAGGCGAATTGAACTCCTTGGCATTGGCACTCCCCTGGAAACAGTACCAAAGTATAATAGCGGTGCAGGGATACTCCAAGGGTTAATTTCGTAACACCTTGACACGCAGCCATTTCCACCCTAAAACTAATTGAGCCAACAATTTAGTTCTTTTGTATTCTTTTGTCTAGTTTTGTCTCTTTTTGTCTGTTTTGACCAACGATGGACACAAAATGGGCACAAATAGAATCTCAAAGTAGTAAGCTCCTCCACAAGAGTATGTGCGGTGAAATAAAAATTACCACCGAGGGACAAAGGAATTCAGATATTGTCTATTCTGACCCAAGAGAAAGTAATTTCTACCTAAATCAACCAGCTGATCTCTTTGACTCCTCAATTCGATTCTTTTCCTCTGCAGAACGGCCTTGTAAAGCAGTCGATTTCGTGGATTTCTTTTGTTCAATCCCAACAACCTGCGTCTGCTCCATTGGCCTCCTTACCGAATCTATCGCAACTCCAGATTTAATAGCCTGAATTACACCCACAGCTTCCAGATAATTGTCAACTACATGAAGCTGGCCATCTGCAAAAGGCAAATCTTCAAGGCGATTTCTCATTCTATTCGTATTTTCTTTTACCGCTATAACTGGTATCCCCTGCTCAATAGCTGCCAGAGTCGGTAATCCTATACATCCGTAAGGTATTACGATGCACGAAACGTCAGCGACAGTCAAAAGTCCTGACTCGCCGTCTAATCGAGGGCTTTCAATTATTTTTGGACTTTTGTGTAATCCTTTCAAAATACAGTGCAAAAAAGTCGTTGAAATTGCTTCTGCTGACTTCCTTGGGTCTACTATTCCCACATCAAGATTCAGTATACCTCGTTCTTCAAGCATTGGAGAATGGGCAGAGGGTACATTAAAAATACTGGAAATGGTATGAGTGAGCAGAGCCTCAACACCGCCCCATGGGTTGATCATGTCCGTGGTAAAATAGTCAGCGTGGCACTCTGGGGGAACTTGGATTACAGAAGATAGTGCGACAGCGTCAAATTGACTTCTGTGAGTATTGAGTAAATCGCAAAGCCGTTCTAAGTGGGTTATACTGCCAACCGCCCTTCCAGAATTGGAATATAATGACTGCATCGAAATCTTTTCGTCCATCAGTACGACCGAAGGGCAATTCAGCCCGAGGTTTGACCTGGCTGCTGAAACAGAATTGACGGCAGCTTCGTAAAAGAACTTGTCCTCGTGCTTATCCAAAACCACCAAAACTCTATTTGACCTTACCTTCTGCAGCCCAATAGAACCCATCATGAGCCGGGTCAATACGCTTCCCTCAACATATAGCCCGTTATCTGGCAATTCATTTATGTCCGATGCGTTGACAACGTTTGGATGTGTTATCAGATTGTCGCAACTACCAGCCAAAAGCCTCGCCACCGGTCCGGCATCCCCAGCATCCCCCCCTATTTCTGCATCTATTCCAGTAGGCACAATAAGCACTATATTAAAAGCGTCACAATTCTCATATTGACGCCTCCTGAACTTGAAAATGAAATCAGAATTTAGGATGTATTGATCAGAAGATTCAGCCATAACGCCAAGTTCGCATTGCCATTCGGCATCGTTTGATTCGGTCACAACACATCTAACCGGAATCTCGCCATCAGGGAGCTGAGATAAAATCCTATCCGTGAATGTCTGTAGAAGATTCCGTTTATTAACTGGCTTTGATATCGTAAGCGACTTTTCGTATAGTATCATGCTTTTTGGCTCCACATCTGGACAAGAAGTCCTCGTAATCAAATTCTCTTATTAATTCCAGTTCACCATCCATATTTTGCAAATAAATAGTAGGTAAATTGATTCCGTTAAACATATGTGCCTTTACGAGAGTATACGCACCCATGTCTTCAAAAACAATCTTTGACCCCACTTTCAAAGGCTCGTCAAATGAATATTCTCCAAATAGGTCACCCGCTAAGCACGATGCCCCACCAAGAATATACCGGTACTTCCCTGTTTCACTCTCCTGCATTATTGACGGCTTATATTGATATTCGAATACTTCTGGCATATGGTTTACAGTAGTGTCAAGGATTGCAATATTTTTGTCTCCACTTTTAAAGACATCAACAACGGTTGAAATAATATAGCCAGCTTCTCCTATTATTCCCTTTCCAGGTTCAAAAAAAACTTCCAAGTCATACTTAGATTTGAGTAAATGAACTGCTTCCTCAAACGGCGCCCAATTTGTAGTTTCATCAAACAAGTATCCACCGCCAAGATTAATCCACTCAATTTGCTTTAGCAAAACGGGAATAT
>JADFPZ010000069.1 GCA_022562075.1 Candidatus Zixiibacteriota bacterium
TGGCGAAGAAGTTAAGGAAGAAGAAAATCTCGAAAATGCTGTCTTCAGAGCACCTATTGTTACAGTAATGGGACATGTAGACCACGGCAAAACTTCGCTTTTGGACTATATCCGTCAAGCAAACGTTGTCTCTAAAGAAGCTGGCGCCATTACGCAGCACATAGGGGCTTATACTGTAACTTTCCAGGAAAAAATGATTACTTTTATTGATACTCCGGGGCATGAAGCGTTCACCGCTATGAGGGCCAGAGGTTCACAGATTACAGATATTGTTATCCTGGTAGTTGCCGCCGATGACGGCGTTCAGCCACAGACCGTAGAAGCTATCGACCATGCCCGTGCTGCAGATGTTCCCATAATAGTGGCCATTAACAAAATAGATAAACCGACTGCAAATATTGACAATGTCCGCTCAAAATTGTCTGAGCACAATCTGGTCTCTGAAGAGTGGGGCGGGAAGACAATTATGGTCGAAGTATCTGCCAAAACAGGGGAAGGGGTTGAGAAACTTCTGGAGTTGATTCTTCTGCAGGCAGAAATGCTGGATCTCAAAGCTGACCCGACCATCAGAGCTCAGGGGGTGGTGGTGGACTCCCGCCTTGAAAGAGGCAAGGGCGCAGTTGCTACGATTTTGATACAGCGAGGCACCTGCAGAATAGGTGAACCGATTATCTCAGGTATCAACTATGGCAGGATCAGAACCATTGTCAGCGATAAAGATGTATCATTAAAAGAAGTCGGGCCGTCGATGCCGGTTCAGATAACCGGTCTAAACGGAACTCCACAGGCCGGTGACAGCTTCTATGCGGTTCAATCCGACCAGGAGGCTAAGGAGCTTGCCCTCAAACGCAGTCAGGTAAAACGCGAGCAAGAGTCCCGCCGGACCCACGGACGCCTTACTCTCGATCGTGTTTTTGATAGAATCAAAGAAGGTGCCATTAAAGAACTAAAGCTGATTATTAAAGCGGATGTTGACGGTTCGGTAGAAGTGCTTTCAGATACTCTGGGTAAAATTGAAACTGATGAGGTCCGCACAAACATTATTCATGACGGTGTAGGTCCTATTATTGAATCAGATATTTTGCTGGCAGCGGCATCGGACGCCATTATTATCGGTTTTAACGTAGTTCCCGATGCACGTGCCAGGGAGCTTGCTAAAAAAGAAGCAATAGAAATTAAACATTATGATATCATCTATGAAGCTGAAAGAGAAGTTAAAGAAGCTCTTTCGGGAATGCTTTCACCTGATATATCTGAAGAATTTGTTGGCGCGGCAGAAGTCCGTGAACTGTTCAAAGTTCCAAAGCTGGGAGTAATTGCCGGATGCTTTGTCAGAGATGGACGAATTACCCGTAATGACAAGGTCAAACTTGTCAGAGACGGACAAATTATTTACGACGGCATAGTAGGCTCGCTCAGACGATTCAAAGATGATGCTAAAGAAGTAAAAGAAGGTTTTGAGTGCGGTATAGGCATTGAAGGATATAATGATATTAAAGTCGGAGACTCAATCGAGGCCTATAAAATTGTGGAAACTGCCAGAACTCTGCAATAGCACAAAGATAATGCATAGCTTTGACAACTGTCACCCTGAAAGTAAAACTGGATTTACCCGGTGTTAATTCACTCAAAGAGAAAAGAAGAATAATAAAATCAATCATGGCACGTTTAAGAAACAAATTCAATATATCGATATCCGAAGTTGCCGCACAGGACAGCCACCGTACTGCTGTTATCGGCGCAGCCATAGTGTCCAATGATGCCGCCTTTGGCAACTCTGTATTATCGAAAGTTGTCAGTCAGCTAGAACTTTCGAGAGACGCCGTTTTATTGGATTACACGATTGAGACTTACTGATTATGAGACAATTCAAACGTTCCACCAGACTTGGAGAGCAAATCCTCAGAGACCTGCCTGTAGCCATAGGAGACATCGTAAGCGATCGATTCAAAGGTATGATAACCTTTACAAAGGTCAGGCTTACAGATGATTTGCGCTACGCTACAGTCTATTACTCTTTTTTGGGTAAGTCCGAAGAAAAAGAAAAACTTGAGGTCTATTTTCAAAGAGAGTGCCGCAGATTCAGGAAATTGGTCGGTTCGCCATTGAGAATAAAACATATTCCGGAGTTCTCGTTCAAATTTGATACTTCAGTTGAAGCAGGTCTCAGAATCGAACAATTACTAAATGAAGTCAAAGACGATTTACAAAGCTGATAGATTAGAAGTTGATAGTAGCAGGCCGTTTAAGAAAATAGGCCTGCTCATCGAGAGCGCCAAAAAACTATTAGTCGTTTCGCATATTGATCCGGATGGCGACGCACTGGGTACACAGCTGGCATTTGCAGCCTACTTAAGGAGTCTGGGTAAAGAGGTTACGTTGGTCAGGGAAGATGCGATTCCTGAAAGATATGAGTTCCTTCCCGGAATTGAGCGGATCCGGCATATTGATGATATCAAAGACAGCCTGGACATTGATACCGTCATAGCGCTTGAATGTCCTAAACTCTCACGGGCCGGGAATATTGTCAACAGCCTCGACAGCGACATTAAAATTATCAATATAGACCATCATCAGGACAATGATAACTATGGCCAGGTCCAATGGATTGACAAAGATGCTTCATCGGTCGGCGAAATGGTGTATGAGTTATTTGAGTCTTTTCGCTACCAGATAGATGAAGAGACAGCCGTACTGCTTTTTACTGCCATCCTGACCGATACGGGAAGATTCAGGTATGAATCAACCACGGGCAGAACATTAGAGATAGCCGGGAAATTGATTGAAGCCGGTGCTAATCCCAGAGATATTTGTGACAAAGTCTTTTATAATCTGCAGCCTGCTACAATAAAACTGATAGGCAATGTCCTGAGTAATGCCGAATTTATTGATGATGGCAAAACCTGCCTGTTGTCGCTGCCTGTTGAAATACTGGAATCTACGGAGTATGGCGAAGCTGAAGCTGAAGGCATTGCAGAGTACAGCTTGTATGGCAAAGGCGTGACACTGGGAGTAACTTTTAAAGAACGCAACAGCGGCACCACTCGGATATCGCTTCGCTCGCGCGGCAACCCGAATGTTGCCAGACTTGCTGCAGTATTTGGAGGCGGGGGACATATTTGTGCGGCAGGTTGTTCTATCAGTAAGCCTCTATTAGAAGCAAAGAAAGAGTTTCTGAAAAAATTAAATGAGTTTCAAGTTGACCGCTAGTTCCACTCCATATAACGGCATACTCCTGCTTAATAAACAGCGGGGCATTACCAGCCATGATACGGTTATGAAAATCCGCAATGCTATCGGACAGAAACGGGTCGGTCACACTGGTACACTTGACCCGCAGGCTGAAGGGCTGCTTGTCATCTGCATTGGCAGTGCGACCAAGATTGTTCAGTATCTCTCAAACTTCGATAAATCCTATGAGGCCGAAATCTATCTGGGTAAGAGTTCAACTACTTTTGACAGCGAAGGTCTAATCACAGGTGACATGCCAAAGGCTGCTCCGGATTTTTCTGCTGAAGAGTTCTCAGACATCTTAGATGAGTTCAGGGGCTCTTTCAGTCAGAAAGTACCGGCATATTCCGCGGTCAGGGTAGACGGCAAACGGTTATATGAGCTCGCCAGAGCAGGAAAAGAAGTTGAAAGGCCGGAAAGACTCGTAACAATAACGGAACTGGAGGTAGTTTCTTACGATAAGCCTCATCTGACAATTCGGGTCTCTTGTTCAAAGGGAACCTACATTCGCACTCTGGCTGATGATATTGGTAATAAACTGGAATGCGGAGCATATTTGTCCGCTTTGAAAAGGACCGTAGTAAACGGACTGCTCTTAGAAAACGCCTTGACCATCGACGAAGTAGAAAAACTGCACCAATCGGGTGAATTGAAAGAGAGGCTTCTCTCGTTTCGGGACATGCTCAATTTTAAGTGCATTTTCGTCAGTGACATTTTTAAAGAAAAGGTAATCAACGGAGCAGATTTGACTTCTTCAGATATTTCAGGTACCGACGGCAGCTTCTCAACCGGCGACAAGGTCTTATTAAAAGACCAAGCGGGCAACGCCCTGGCGATTGGCCGGGCAGAGGTAGATTCTTCAGAAATTTCGAAATCGGCTGACAGCAAAATTTTCACTTATTCAAGGGTCTTAAATTGAAGGCACAGTTCATAAGAGATATCGAGAAATATGCCTCCGAAGAAACATCCTATGCTGCAGCTACTCTGGGAACATTCGACGGTATTCATCTGGGACACAAAGCAATTTTTGAGAGAGTTCAGGCAGAAGCGGATGCAAACGGGCTGGCTCCGTTACTGGTTACTTTCCATCCGCATCCCAGAGTTGTTCTTACTCCCGATAACGCTCCTCAGCTTTTGACAACAATCGAAGAGAAAGAACACTTCATACCGGATTTCTTCAACGGTAAAGTAATTGTCATAAAGTTTGATGAAGAGATCAGAAATATGAGCGCGGAGCAGTTTGTAAAGGACATTTTGGTAGAAAAACTTCGAGTAAAGAAACTAATAGTTGGTTTTAATCACGTGCTTGGCAAAGACCGCGGTGGCGATAATGAAGAGCTTGTCAGACTGGGCGGCAAATACGACTTTGAAGTAGTAATCGTCGAACCAATAATGCGGGATGCTAAACCGGTCTCTTCTACAAGAATTCGTGAGGCGATGGAATCAGGTAACTTTGACGAGGCGACTGACCTTCTGGGGCACCAGTACGCAATTTTTGGCACTGTCATGAGGGGCATGGGCCTGGGGCGCAAACTCGGCTATCCAACTGCCAATGTAGACTACAATAAGATAAAGCTTTTGCCGCCAGAAGGCGTATATTCCTGCTGGGTAACTGTAAAAGACGAACATTATTCAGGAATGATGTTTATCGGCAAAAACCATTTTGACCCCAGAGGCGGGATTTCTGTAGAGGCAAATTTATTTGATTTTGATGAAGACATTTACGATGAGGAAATATATGTTTATCCGACTCGTTTTGTGAGAGGCAACCAGAAATTTGATTCGAAAGATGAGCTCATAGCTCAAATGAAAAAAGATAGAGAAATAGTAATTGAAATATTGAAAGAGGAGAAAAGTAATGGAATTGAAAAAAGAGCGCAAAGCTCAAACTATTGCTGAACATCGGCTGCACGATAAAGACACCGGATCGCCGGAGGTCCAGATCGCTCTGCTGACTTCGAGGATTAATGAGCTGTCAGAGCACCTCAAGACGCATTCCAAAGACTTCCATAGTCGCACCGGCTTGATGAAAATGGTCGGGCAGCGCCGCCGTCAGCTTAATTTCTTAAAAGACAGAGATATCGAGAGCTATCGTCAGGTTCTCGGCGCATTGGGTTTGCGTAGATAAGCTACGTAAGCAGAAGCACTTAACAATAATTGTAGTAGAAGAAAAGAGATAGGAAAAGAAAATATAATGTCACACAAAGTAGAATTTGAATTAGGCGGACGCACTTTAACAATCGAAACCGGAAAAATCGCTAAACAGTCCAACGGCGCAGTTACAGTCCGCTACGGCGACTCGATGGTCGTCTCCACAGTATGTGCACAAACAGAACCAAGGCTCGGCTTTAATTTTTTCCCGCTGACTGTAGAATACCGCGAAAAAACTTATGCTGCCGGAAAAATACCGGGCGGCTTTTTCAGACGTGAAGGACGCCCATCGGAAAAGGAAATACTCTCTGCCAGAATAATTGACCGGCCCATCAGGCCATTGTTCCCCTCAGACTTTATGGGTGAAACCCAGTGTATCAATTTCATCGTATCCCATGACCAGGAAAACGATACCGACATGCTGGCACTAAACGGAACTTCAGCGGCAATAGCGGTTTCAGATGTTCCCTTTGAAAAAGTAATAGCAGGCGTCAGAGTGGGCAGATTAGACGGCGAACTGGTTATAAACCCGACTTTCAGCCAGTTAGATGAAAGTGATCTGAATATTATCGTAGCCGGTTCCGCCGATTCAATTGCCATGGTAGAGGGCGGAGGCTATGAACTTTCTGAAGATGATCTGATAAAGGTGCTGGAATTTGCTCACGAAGGAATCAAAATCATCGTTTCCGAAATCGAAAAACTTCAGAAAGAATGCGGCAAGCCAAAATTTGAATACATTCCTGTTAGTATCGATGACACTCTTGCCGGCAAGGTCAAAGAAATAGTCGGCGACAAGCTCGACGGCTTTAATCACACTGCCGACAAAGAAGAGCGCCGCGAGGGCAAGAAAAAACTTCAAAATGAAATAATCGAGCAGCTGGCTGAGGAATTTCCGGAAAGTGATTTCGATATAGGCAATATCATTCACGATTTAGATTCGGCATCTATGCGGGAGATGATTCTTAATGAAGAGACCCGTATTGATGGCCGCAAGCCTGATGATATCCGCGAAATCACCTGCGAAATCGGACTTCTACCCAGAACTCACGGCTCGGCTCTGTTCACACGCGGTCAGACCCAGGCTCTGGTGGCTGTTACTCTGGGCACGAAAATGGATGAACAGAGGCTGGACGAACTTGAAGGCGAATCAACCAAGAGCTATATGCTTCATTACAACTTCCCGCCCTTTTGTACCGGTGAAGCAAAGCCGATGCGAGGCACAAGTCGACGCGAAATTGGTCATGGCGCTTTAGCTGAACGTGCTCTGGTACCGGTTATACCGGCTGATAAAAGTTTCCCTTATACTTTGAGAATAGTCTCGGATATTATGGAATCAAACGGGTCATCGTCTATGGCCTCAGTCTGCGGAGCTTCGCTGGCTATGATGGACGGCGGCGTGCCTATCAAAACTGCCGTAGCGGGAATCGCCATGGGGCTGATTAAAACTGATGATAAAGTAGTAATTTTGACTGATATTCTGGGTGACGAAGACCACTTTGGTGATATGGATTTTAAGGTCACGGGAACTGCCGAAGGCATTACTGCTATTCAGATGGATATCAAAATCGCCGGGCTGGATATTGAAACGATACGGGTGGCGCTGGACAAAGCCCGCACCGCCAGACTTTCGATTCTTGAAAGTATGAATGCTACCATTTCCAAAAATCGCGAGCAGCTTTCACAGTACGCACCGCGCATTATTACAATTAAAATCAGCCCCTCAAAAATTGGCGAGCTGATAGGTCCCGGAGGCAAAAATATCCGGGCTATCTGTGAAGAGACCGGCGCTAAGATTGATATTGAAGATGACGGCACAGTCCTGATTTCATCGGTAGACGGAGAAGCCGGCCAGAAAGCCAAAGAGCGGGTGGAAGCCTGCACCGAAGAAGCCGTGGTAGGCAAAGTCTACAGCGGACTGGTCAGACGAATCGCAGCCTTTGGCGCGTTTCTGGAAATTATTCCGGGTACTGACGGCATGCTTCACATTTCTGAAATCGATCATACGCATGTAAAACGCGTTGAAGATTATATGAAACTTGGCGACCGTCTCGATGTCAAAGTGCTTAGCATGGACAACGAAGGCAAAATCAGACTCTCCCGGAAAGCACTGCTGGGAGCTGATGGCGATAAAGGCAGCGAAAACTAAGCTCTCCGTTGAAAACTCTTACAATTAAGAGGGAAGAAATTGGCTAAGCGTCTGGTCCAGTCTGATGGCAGCATATATCAGAAAACAACTCTCAAGAACGGATTGAGAATTGTTACTGAACGCAATCAGTCGGTGCGGTCTGTATCTATAGGGGTATGGATCGATGTCGGCGCCCGCAACGAGTCTCAAGAACTAAACGGTGTCACTCACTTAATTGAACATATGCTCTTTAAGGGGACCAAAAATCGCAATGCCAAGCAGATAGCCTCAGAGATTGAAAACATCGGCGGCTCGCTTAACGCTTTCACCTCCAAAGAAAGCACCTGCTACTTAGCCAGAGTTATGTATGAGCATCTTGAGACTGCACTCGATGTACTGGCGGACCTGTCACAAAATGCGACTCTGACGCCCAATAATCTGGACAAAGAAAAAAAAGTTGTCTGCGAAGAAATTAAAGAATCGCTGGAAACACCATCTGACCATGTCCATGACCTTTTTGCCGAAGCCTACTGGGGCAACCATGCCTTAGGCAGGCCGATACTTGGTAGTATTGACAGCGTTACAAAAATGCCGCGAAAGTCAGTCATAAACTATATCAAGAATAACTACAAGGCTGAGTCGGTAGTACTGGCAGTTTCAGGGGCTATCTCTCACAGTAAATTAGTCAAACTCGCCAAAGAAAAATTCAACTTTGCCAGAGGTAAGGCGAAAACAGCTGCTTTGGCCGAGCGAACGAAGCAACAATGCCTGATGGTAGAATCCAACGGACTAAGCCAGTCTCATCTTTGTATCGGTTTTCCGGGAATAAATTATCGTGATCCTTTAAGAACAGCAGTAATCGCGCTCAGTACTTATTTAGGCGGCGGGATGTCATCGGTTTTGTTTCAAAAGATAAGAGAACAAAAAGGTCTGGCTTACACAGTTTATACTTATCATGAAACATTCCGCGACGCCGGAGTTTTCGGAGCCTATGTCGCTACCGAACCAAAAAACCTGACAGACGCTCTGGGCATGATGATCAAAGAATGCAACAGACTAAAGAAAAAGAAGCTGTCGGCTATCACCATGGATCAGATCAAGGCTCAGCTTAAGGGAAATCTGACCCTGGCTATGGAATCTACCTCGGCCAGAATGAACAGGCTGGCCCGGCAGGAGCTGGTTCTGGGACGATTCTACTCACTTGACCAGACTTTGAAAGAAATTGACAGTCTCAAATCAGCGGATATCTTAAAAGTTGCCAATCTGATGTTTGACAACGATAAGCTGGCCATAGCTGTCAAAGGTCCGGCTGATAAGAAGGCTCTTGAAAATGTCATCTGACAATCTTTTTAAAAATGATTCTTTCATAAAAGAAGATAGCGCCTGCCGCAACGTGCTGGTCTTCCACAAGCTGACCGACTCTGTCTCATTTGGCTCAACCAACTATTCTCCTAAAAAAATGTGCCAGCTGCTGACGTCGCTTACAGACAATGGCTATCAGTTTGTTTCGGTTAGTGAGCTTATGAGCAATAACGACAGCAGCAAGATTGCCATTACTTTTGATGACGGCTACGCGCATCTGGCAGCTGCTCTGCCGCCTCTTATTGACAGATTCAAAATAAGGCCGACAATTTTTGTGCCCACGTCGTATGTAGGGAAGAGCAATAGCTGGGACTACAGTTCGTTTTTTAAGTCTGAGCCACACCTGAGCCGTCAGCAGATTGAATATTTGTCCGAGATTAGCGTCGATTTTGGCAGTCACGGCCATCGCCATGTCAGGCTTTCAGCGCTGGACAACAATGAGCTTGAGTCTGAACTTTCTGAGTCCAAAAACATTCTCGAGGAAATAACGGGAAAAGCGGTCGAAACTATGAGCTTTCCTTTTGGAAAAACGAATCAAAGAGTCTTGACTGCGACAGAGAAAGCGGGCTACAAGACGTCATTTACGATGTCTTTCCCCGACAACTCAGACTCAAATCTGGCTATGGGAAGAGTCCCCGTTTACTTCTTTGACGGCCCCGATTCTGTGATACAGAAACTCGGCCACACCGGAATGTATTCTTTTCATAAAGCACTTTGCCGCTCGGCCACGGCCCTGTCTGTTGGCACTGTTTTATTAAATAAATTCCTCGGACGCCCCTGATTTCTTCACTTGGCAGCTATCTGTTAATTATTGCAGTATTCTCCCGTTTCTCCTATAATGCCCGATAATAAATTGACTGAAGAGTTAATCAATGTCAGCTGATGAAATAAAAACAGAACGTTACGATTTTAAGACAATAGAAGCCAAGTGGCAGCGCCATTGGCAGACAAGCGGTCTGTTTAAAGCGCCCGCCAAGCCTGACCCGAAAAATAAATTTTATATGCTGGAGATGTTCGCCTATCCCTCCGGAGATATTCACATGGGGCATTTCCGCAACTATATCATCGGCGATGCCGTCGCCCGCTGGCAGATGATGAAAGGCAAAGATGTGCTGCATCCCTTTGGGTGGGACTCGTTCGGGCTGCCGGCAGAGCGCGCCGCTATCAAAAGGGGCATTCATCCCAAAGAATGGACTTTGTCAAATATCGAGGTCTCACGTAAAACTCTTCAGAAAGTCGGCATTTTGTATGACTGGGACAGGGAAGTGGTTTCGTCGGAGCCGGATTATTACAAATGGACTCAGTGGTTTTTTATTCAGCTGTTTAATAAAGGCCTGGCTTACCGCAAAAAAGGCTTTGTCAACTGGTGCCCGCAAGATAAGACCGTTCTGGCCAACGAACAGGTCAAAGACGGCCGCTGCGAACACTGTAACACTGTTGTAGAGAAGAAAGAACAGGTTCAGTGGTATTTCAAAATCACAGACTACGCCGACCGCCTGATAGACGGGCTTGAAACACTTGACGGCTGGCCTGAGAACTTAAAGACAATCCAAAAAGAATGGATCGGCCGCTCCTATGGAGCCGAGATAGATTTTACAATAGAAGAGAGCGGCGAAAAGCTTCCGGTCTATACGACTCGCCCGGATACTATCTATGGTGTGACATTTATGGCTATCTCGCCGGAAGCTGAGATTTTGAAATCGCTCAATCTTGATTCAGAGCAACAGCGGCTGGTTGACGAATACTGTCGTGCAGCCATGGCTAAAAGCGATATAGAGCGCACCGCGGCAGGTGACGAAAAAGATGGCGTCTTTACCGGCAAGTATGCCGTCAACCCGTTTAATGGTGAGAAAGTCCAGCTCTGGGTGGCTGATTACGTTCTGGCGGGCTATGGCACTGGCGCTGTGATGGGAGTTCCGGCTCATGATAGTCGAGATTTCGTATTCGCCAGGAAATACGAGATTCCAATTAAAGTAGTAATTCATCCGGACAAAGATACCGTATTGAATGTCAACGAGATGGAAGATGCCTATATTGAAACCGGCCCGATGGTAAATTCAGGCAAATTCGATGGTCTGGCCGGTCAGGAGGCGATAGACGCTGTCACAGAGCATGCTGAAGCTCAGAAGATAGGCCGCAAGAAGAAGCAGTTTAAGCTGCGCGACTGGCTCATATCGCGACAGCGCTATTGGGGCTGCCCCATACCTATAATTCATTGCCAAAAGTGCGGAGAAATAGCCGTGCCGGAAGATCAACTGCCGGTAATCTTGCCTGATGTCGAAAATTTTATGCCTAAGGGGAGATCCCCGCTTGAAGATGTCCCTGAATTTGTCAATACCAAATGCCCCAAATGCGGGGGAGAGGCCAAGCGGGACGCTGACACCATGGATACTTTCGTCTGCTCCTCCTGGTACTACCTGCGCTATCTTGACGCCAAGAATGACAAAGCCCCATTTGATAAAGAAACAGCCGATAGCTGGCTTCCGATTGATTTGTATATAGGCGGCATCACGCATGCTACCGGACATCTGATATATTTCAGGTTTTTTCAAAAATTCCTCAAAGATATCGG
>JADFPZ010000277.1 GCA_022562075.1 Candidatus Zixiibacteriota bacterium
AAGAAAGAGAAACTCCTCAGTCCCTTTACATTTCTTCGGATGAAGAGGCATCTGCCGATACCAAGAACGAAAAAAATAATTGAAATAACACGAATAACTAAACGAGTAGTATACGGGAATCAGATAATGGATATAACTGCAAGCATGGTCAAAGAGTTACGTACTAAAACCGGAGCTGGCATGATGGACTGTAAAAAGGCGCTGTCCGAAGCGAACGGCGATGTGGAAAAAGCCATAACAGTCTTACGTGAGAAAGGAATTGCCAAAGCTGCCTCAAAAGAAGGGCGTCAGACTGCCGAAGGTGTCGTGGCCTCATACATTCATGCCGGCGACAAACTTGGCGTTATGGTCGAAATCAACTGCGAAACAGACTTTGTGGCGCGCACCGACCAGTTCAAAGGATTTGCCCGGGACGTCGCCATGCATATAGCTGCAACCAATCCGAGCTGTGTCTCGCGTGAAGAAATTGACCCGACTTTGCTGGAAAAAGAGCGCGAAATTTTTAAAAAGCAGGCGCTCAAAGAAGGCAAGCCTGAAAAAATTATTGAAAAGATAGTAAACGGCAAAATTGAAAAATATTACGCCGAAACAGTTCTTTTAGAGCAGGCTTTTGTAAAAGATAACGACAAGACTATAGAAGAACTTGTCAAAGAAACGATAGCTGCATTGGGAGAAAATATGAAAATCTGTAGATTTTCCCGCTTTCGCCTGGGTGAAGAATAATGCCTGAAGAGGATAGTCCTAAGTACAAAAGAATTCTTCTCAAACTTTCCGGCGAAGCTCTGATGGGCAGCGAATCGTTTGGGCTTGACCCTTTAGCTATTCAGCGCATCTGCGAACAAGTCCTTGAAATCAAACAACTAAATCTGGAAATCGGCCTGGTGGTTGGCGGCGGAAATATCTGTCGCGGCCCGGAGATGGTCAAACGCGGCATGGACCGCGTCACCGCTGACAATATGGGCATGATGGCCACGGTCATCAATAGCCTGGCTCTGATGGACTGCTTAGAAGGCCTGGGTGTCTATACCAGAGTGATGTCGGCTGTAAAAATGGAAGCCTTCGCAGAACCATATATCAGAAGGCGCGCTATCCACCATATGGAAAAAGGCCGTCTGGTCATTTTTGCTGCCGGTACGGGTAATCCTTATTTCAGCACCGATACTGCGGCCTCGCTGCGGGCGATGGAAATCGGCGCCGAAGTATTTATAAAAGCGACCAACGTAGACGGCGTCTATTCAGCCGACCCCAAAGAAGATAAAGAAGCGGAATTCTACCGTGAGCTGAATTATATGGATGTACTGGTCAAAGAGCTGAAAGTTATCGACTCAACCGCTATTTCGCTTTTAAAAGAGAACCAAATTCCTATCCGGGTTATAGATTTAAACGTGCCCGGCAATCTCAAGCGGGTTGTCATGGGAGAAGAAGTAGGGACGCTGATTTCATAGAGAATCGGAGTAGATTCAGGAGGCAATAATGCAGGAAGCCTATAGAAAAGAGATAGACCAAAAAATGGACAAGACCGTTGAAGTAGTAGCCAGCGAATTCCGCGCAGTCCGCACCGGCAAAGCCAGCTCACATTTGCTGGATACTGTTAAAGTCGAGGCTTACGGAACTTCTATGCCACTCAATCAAGTAGCCACGGTCAACGCCCCGGAGCCGCGCTTGCTGCTGGTGCAGGCCTTCGACAAAAGCACAATCGGTGACATTATCAAAGGAATTCAGTCGGCAGATCTGGGGCTAAACCCGATAGCCGATGGCGCCACTATCCGCGTTCCGATACCGGCCTTAAACGAAGAGCGTCGTAAAGAAATGGCCAGGCAATGTAAACATCTGGCCGAAGAAGGCCGGGTGGCTATCCGAAATATCCGCCGCGAGGCCAACGAACACATCAAGAAACTGCAGAAAGATAAAGAAGTCTCCGAAGACCAGGAGCATGACTTACACGACGAGATTCAGAAACTTACCGACAACCACACCAAAAAAATTGACACCCTCCTTGCTGAAAAAGAAAAAGAGGTAATGGAGGTTTAGGCCACTGGTGATCTGGATATGAATCGTAAATACGCTTATATCTGGGAGTACATTGTTAACCCCGATCACATGGATGATTTCTTGAATGCTTATACACCTGATGGTGAATGGGTGAAATTATTTCGAGGGAATCCAGGCTATATCAAAACTGAACTCTTATGCGATAGGGATAATCCTCTGAGATTTGTCACAATAGATTACTGGGAATCCGCTGATTCATGGCAAGCTTTTCTCAAAGATAATTCCAGCGAATATGAGG
>JADFPZ010000278.1 GCA_022562075.1 Candidatus Zixiibacteriota bacterium
ATAAATTCTTCAGAGTTGTGTAGAATGAGCCTTGTGCTCTATGTTTCAAAGGCTTTCTCAACCAATGAGGTGGGTACTGACCTACGAAGAACGGATTTCTGCCCTCCTTGCCAAGTCTTTCAAATACACTATATTAGTCCCGATTAGGCTATTTTGAGAATTGTGACTGTTATATATAATGGAGGAGATTGCTCCTCCGTTTTAATATGTGAAAGTAAGATGTCAGAACCACGCCAAGGAGGCGGGTACTGACCTACCAGAGGATTGGCTTAAGAATTTATGAAAAATAAAAGAGTATTAGTTACCGGCGGGGCCGGGTTTTTGGGGTATCATCTGGCGCAGAACCTCCCCCGGCTGGGAGCCTCGTTTGTGGCCATGAACGATATCGCTCCGTTTTTTGCCGACGAATATCCGGATGATTATCTTCTGGTACAAATTGACGTGCGTGACGAAGAGGCTATGTACGATCTCATTCACGAAAATAAGATTGATATAATAATTCACTGCGCCGCAGCTTTACCACTCTGGCCGCGCGAAGAAATAATGACGACCAATATAAACGGACTCAGAAATACTTTAGAGCAGGCGCGCAAATGTAATGTCGAGCGGTTCATTTTTATCAGTTCGACTGCGGTCTATGGCGTGCCGGATAAACATCCGCTGACAGAAGACGACCCGCTTATCGGAGTCGGCGCTTATGGCGAAAGCAAAATAGCGGGTGAATCGGTCTGCTCAGAGTTTCGTGATGGCGGTATGTGTGTGACAGTTATCCGTCCTAAGACTTTTATCGGCACCGCAAGATTGGGCGTCTTTCAGATTTTGTACGACTGGGTAGATTGCGGCAAGCGCATTCCCATAATCGGCAAAGGTGACAACTTGTATCAGCTCTTGGAAGTTACAGATTTGATCGAAGCCATAAACTTAGCGGCTACTGCCCCGGCTGAGATTGCCAATGACTTTTTCAATGTCGGCGCACAGCATTTTGAAAAAGTGAAGCTTGATGTCGGCGCCTTGTGTGATTTCGCCGGCAATGGCGCCAGAGTGATGCCGACACCGGCGGCGCTGGTTAAACCTGCCCTGGCTCTGTTTGAGTTTTTGAAACTATCACCGCTTTACAAATGGGTCTACGGCACGGCCGACAAAGATTCCTATGTTTCGACTCAAAAGATTGAAGATAAGCTCGGCTGGAAATCAAGATACTCCAATCAGGAGGCACTAATCACCTCACATAAATGGTACCTTGAGCACAAAGACGAACTTGAGACCCAAAAAGCAGGCGTGACGCATAGAGTAGGCTGGGATCAGGGAATACTCAAACTTTTCAAACGGTTTATGTAGTCGCCGATAAATTTTTTCTAGTCGTGACACCCTTCAGTATTACAGGGAGCATCGCTGCAATTGTAAGGACCCTGACCACCCCGGAAAATGTAGTCTAACAGGAAAACTAAGTCGAGAACATCCAAGGGTGAACCGTCGGCATTAATATCAGCCTCTCCCAGACATAGCGCTTGATTACCGCCACGAAAAATTCGGTCAACGGAATAGGTCAAATCCAGTATGTTGCCAGAGACGCCATCGGAGTTAAAGTCACCGCGCAGGCCGTGGCAGCAGCCGAAGTAGGTCATGAAATTCCTGCCTCTTTCGGCCAGTTCTTCGATTCGCAGTCCCGGGCCGGGCGATTCTACTTCATCGTTTAGAACAGTTGCCATAACTGAATAAAAAGCTAAAGTATCACCGGGCAGAAGGTCATGGCCAAAGACGTAAGTCAGGACGCTGTGCAAATCGGTCTCTTGAGAATCCGGATTAGCATGTCCCCAAGTAATCATTCCGGTAGCGACTTCCATATTAAAGTACAATTCATTGTCATCCCAGCCGGTATAAACATAGCGGGCATTGGCCTCGTGGTAACCTCCGTAAGGTACGGTGTCAGTCAATAACCATTTGTTCGAATCGGCAAAGTACTGCTTCATATATCCAAATGCCATACCGCCAAAGCGCAGATCATTATCCTGACACTCTACCGAGTCATCGTTGTCATACTCAGAGCCAACGCAATAAAGCAGGTTCAAGCTGGCGTTTATTTCACCAATGTTGTCAGAGCTAGTACCCCCGACATCTTTAATATCTGCAGGAATGTCCCAGTCTATGACTTCGCCTACCACCATGCCTTCGTGCACGACACTGTCTATCGCCCAGATTTTGAATTCTTTGGTAATAAACTGCTGGTCAGCGTGCCAGACTCTGCCCCCACCAAAATCCCAGGTCTGGGTTATCTTTGGTG
>JADFPZ010000070.1 GCA_022562075.1 Candidatus Zixiibacteriota bacterium
GGGCAGGGGTCAGCCGGTTGATGCCTCCGAAATGCGCGAAGTAGTCAACAGGTGGGTGGCCGCCGAAAAGCCAATCCTGAAAGCTTACGAAGATAACCTTGAATATGGTCTAAGACTCGTTAGTGATTCCCGGCATTATGACCAGAGCACTATGGAACTGTTCGAGCAGCTCGCCCGAGCCTATTACGATTGCCACAGCGTCGTCTTTTATCCAAACCATGATGTTGAGACTTACGAAGAAGAGCTGATAGATACTGAGCGAAAAATCCAAAGGCTAAGCGAGGAACTTGACCGCAGGCTGAGAGTCTATAACAATTGAACTGGCGGCGCTCTTAGACTGCCTTTTTATGCAACGGTTGTCACAAAATCTGCCTTTTTTCTCAAGAATCGCAGATACTGCCAGCGCTTCCTCTTTTGCACAAATGTGTCTAAGTTATTGCAATACCACCACTTAATTTCAGCTGACTAAAGGTCAGGCATAATTGGCCGATGTATTGCTATAAGTAGATCACAATAAACCCTGCATTGATATTGACTTAATTAAGGGAACTTACTACATTACAGCGGTTTATAAAATGCGAACAGGAGAAAATATATAGTTCTACAGTTAATGTGTTTTTTGGTGTAAATGGCTCAAATAGAGCCGAATTGATACTTAACGCCTAAAAGGCCCTGAAACTGTAGATTTATATCTGCAAGCTTCCTGGGCCGGGAATTATGCCCGGTTGATGAAAAAAGCTTTTCGCAAACTTCCACTTCTAATCTTACCAGCTATTCTGTTGGGATATTCTCTTTCGATAGCTGCGCTAAACGATATGACGGTTCTCAGCTCAACCTCTGAAGAATTTCATTTTGTGATGCGTTTTGATGGCGGCTTGGGTAAGCTCAATAAAATTGTAGGTGAAGATTCCCTTTTATACTTAAGTCGAGCTGTTCAGATAGGCGTTCCCTATGGTGCCACCGCCAGACTGGCAGTTGCTAGCGGAACGGGCACAGTATCCATCAGCAAAAGTTCGCTGAGTCTCTCAAACCAGAATCGTACCGTAGCAACCTTCCCTCTGGCCAGGCTTTCTGAAAACTGGACAATGCGCCGCAGACAATTTGTGACAGTTGTGGTCTCACCTGCTTCGGGTGGTTCTGTTTTCAATAATGTCGAAATCAAAGTTGTCTTTGAAGGCGCCGGAGCTGAGACAGGAACTTCTCCTGATGACCGAATTTTTGAAAGAATTTTCTCAAATTCTATAGCCAATTGGCAGGTCTGTCGCAACTGGACTGTTGCCCCAAGATTACTGGCCAAGGCTGCTTCTATAGCTGCTCCGTTTTCTTATGCGGCTGACTGGTATAAAATAGAAATTAACAGCAATGCAATTTATGCTCTGAGTTTTAATGATCTTACTGCTGCCGGTTCGCTTTTGCAGTCGATACCTGCTGCTGATTTGTTTTTGTACTACGGAGGCGGCAAGCATGTTGACCCGCTGCTTCAAAATCCTCGCCCAACATTTGATCAGATAGCGATTGAGATTGAAGATAACAACAGCAACGGCAGTTTTGATGCCGGTGACAGGGTTTTATTCTATGGTGAGTCAGTTAATCGCTGGGAGTATGACAGTGCCGGTGGAAGTTATGTCAAAAACACTTACACCGACAGAAATGTTTACTGGTTAGCCGTGTCATCGTCTATTCCGGAATCACCTCTGAGAATTTCTACTATTGATGTCAGCCCTGAGGGAACGGCAATAGATACCATGAATAGTTACCGGCGCTATTTGAGGCTTGAGCAGGATAATTTGCTGAGGCGTTTCTCTAGTGGTGGACCAGACGATTATTACAACTGGTACTGGGCTGTTGGTGATAGTCTTACTCTGTTTGTGTCTACTTCGGACCGGGTAGCAGGCCAGACCGCAAACATATTCCTGGGTGGTCGCACCTACGATACCACCGGATTTTTGGACGCTGTTGGTTTTATGGATTTAATTGTTAATGGGCAGGCGGCAACGTCTAAACTATGCGATCAGTTTTCCTGCAGCTACCAGGCTAATAACCTCGTTGCCGGATTTAACCAATTTGAATTGACTCTCTGGGGTGCCATAATAGCTGACCCGTATTTCGATTATTTGGAAATTGACTACGAAGCAATCCTGACTCCGTCAGGAAATAAGATTGATGCCTTTATTGGGTCATACAATGGCAGAGTTCGTATAGACGTTGTCGACAATTTTACGTCTCAGCCTGTACTATACAATCTCGATAACCCCGGCCAACCGCTTAAACTAACAGGTTTCGAGAGACAGAACGGATTATTGTCCTTCGAAGCAAACTTAGCTGCCGGCTCTGCAAACCGGTTTTTTGCAACTGGAACAGGGGAAATAAGACAGCCTCTGTCTTTCACAAAAGCTACGCCTGCTGACCTCTATGTAAGCGGCTCTCAGACCGATATGATAATAATAACGACAGCCGGACTGGCTTCTGCCTTAAGCGATTATGTCGGCTATCGAAGCGCGCAGGGACATTCAATAAAAATTGTCACAGTAAGCGACATTATGGATAACTTTGCTTTTGGTCTGTACGACCCGACTGCAATAAGAGATTACTTAAAATTTGCTTATGAAAATTACGCCTCACCTCCACCGGCGCATGTTTTGTTTGTCGGAGACGCCAACTATGATTTCATAGACAGATTGGGCACAGGCGTGCCGAATTTTGTACCGGCCTACCTCCTGCCATTTGATAAAACTTTGTCCGATGATAACTACGTTTATTTTGGTGAATATGGCTTGATTGACAGCGATACCAGTTATATCTCCGGCGATAGAGGCTTTGATATGATTCCCTCCAGATGGCCGGTCAGAACAAGTTCTGAGATTGCCAGTATTACTTCCAAGCTGATTTCCTACGAATCACCGCAATCGTTTGGAAGCTGGCGGACGAATATTACGCTGGTCGCCGATGATGAATTTGGTACTTTTGATAACGAAACGTTTCATGTGACTCAAACAAAAGAATTGAGTAACAATCACGTTCCCAATACAATCAACAAAGATAAGATTTACTTGTGGGATTATCCGCTTTTGAACGGGGCCAAACCCGAAGTCAACGACGCTATTGTAAATTCAGTTAATCAGGGGACTCTGATTCTCAACTATGTCGGGCACGGCAACCCTGATCTTTGGGCGCATGAACATGTACTAAACAGAACCTCGGATCTTCCGCGTCTGACCAACTATGAGAAATTACCTCTTGTATTTACAGCTTCCTGCGCGATAGGTTTCTTTGATGACCCCAAGCGTGAAGGCATGGCTGAAGATTTTATAGCTATGCAGGGTGGAGCTATCTCTGTAGTTTCAGCTACCAGGCTGGTTTATTCATCTGACAATGCAGCTTTTAACCGTGAAGTCTTTGATATCTTGTTGTACGATGATACGCTAACTATGAGCGAAGCTGTCTATGCCGCCAAAGTTAAGAGACAATACGCTACATTTAATCCGCCGTCACCAGTTTTGAACGACCGCAATTATTTGTATTTTGGTGATCCCTTTTTGCGTCTGGCTAACCCAATCAACGATGTCACGGTTGATTCCGCTCTCAATTCTCTGGAGGCTTTGAGACCGGCCAGAATAACCGGTAGAGTAGTAGACGCCGGCGGTAATCCTATTACATCAGACGGACAATTAATGATAACGGTATTTGATTCTGAGAGAGATAAGACTTACAGGCTGGTAAACGACAGTGGTATTGTGATTCAAACAATAGATTATAAAGCGGCCGGTCCGACAATTTTTCGGGGAACTGCCTCAATCACCGCTGGCAGCTATGATTTTAGTTTTATTCCGCCGCTCGATATAGGTTATGGAGGCAGCGGTGCGAAAGTTTCCATGTATGCTGTGCTCGGTGCCATTGATGCTGTGGGAATTATTGATTCAATCACGGTTGCCACAACAGTAGCAAATTCTACTGACAGCGCGGGACCAAATATCAGTCTTAGTTTCTCCGGTAAGCCATTTATGCCCGCAGGTAATTTGGTCAGTCCCGGGGACATACTGGAAATAGAGCTGTCCGACCCTTCAGGGATAAACTTAGCCGGTGGATTAGGACATGGAATTTCAATCGAATTTGACGGCGAGGCAGCTTCGGCAATCAATTTGACAGGCCTGTTCAATTTTGATCAGGATGATTTCACAACCGGCAGATTGTCGTATTCACTGGACCAACTTGAACCGGGCGAACATAATATCAAAATAAAAGCCTGGGATAACGCCAATAATTCATCGTCTGTATCATTTACTGTCGATATGGTTAATAGTTCTTTCCTGGCGATTCAGCAACTTCTGAATTATCCCAATCCGATGATAGATAAGACGATTTTTTCATATTCATTGACTCAGACAGTAAAAAAATTAACGCTTGAAATATTTACTCTCTCAGGCCGTAAAATAAATAGTTTTCAGCGCTTTGCTCTGGTGGCCGACTATTATGATGATATCGTCTGGGACGGGCGTGATGCTTATGGCGACCGGGTAGCGACCGGTGTTTATATTTTCAAAGCAACGGCACAGCCGACTATCGGCGATGCGGTTGAAGAGTTCGGGAAAATTGTAGTTATTAATCAATAATTGGAGTACTTGATGAAACCACTCAAATTACTTTTCATGTTAACTTTGGTGATGACGTTTTGCATGTCAATAGTGAGCCAAACCAAAGCCGAAATATCAAACGCAGCGGTACTGTTTCTGCGCATTGCCCCCGGTGCACGTCCGGCTGCTTTGGGTGAATCATATGTGGCAATCGCCGATGATGCCACGGCCACCCATTGGAACCCGGCCGGGCTGGGAAGTTACCCTTTGGCCGATTCCTGGAAAGAAGCCAGTATACCGGTGCATTTGAGACCGATCAAAGCTCTGGCTGCTCTCAAAAAAGACGGCGGCGGCAGTGGTCACTTAGCGTTTGATATCTGGGCAATTTCTCCCAAGGGAATGGTGCGCTACGATAACAAAAACTGGAATCTGGGTGAAGTTTTTTCAACTCGCACAGATGAGACGCTCGTTTCCAAGGTGAGAAGCTATTTCAATATATCCGACGGGGAACAATTTGATCAGATAGTAAAGAAAGTAGCAGCAATAAATAGTAAGAAAACCTTTGGGTACTTGCAGAACCTGCATGATTCTGTGCTGGCTGCGGTACCGGAAAGTTACAACCTGCGTGAAAGCCTGCAAAATGACTTTGACAGCCTGTTAGCTGTTTATGACCGGCTTTTGATTAACTGGTCCAAAGTGAAAGAGATCGAGGAGAATTTTAAGAAAGGTATGAAAGATGGCCAGCTTTCTGAACAGGAACTGGATCGCCTGAGTTTTGCCGTGGAGAAATCACGCAACAGGTTTATCCCTGAAGAGATAAGTATACCTTATTCGGCAGTGCTGGACGGAGAACCATTTGATATCGCAGCTTCGGCAGAACTTCTGCTGGTTGCCACCACCGCAAATATCTATGCTTTTGATGGCCGTCGCTGGCGTCCGCTGCAGAAAGCCGACGACACTGCTGCCTTTACGCGTGTTAATACGTTGTATGGCATGGACAGATATATTTTCGTTGGTACAGATAAAGGTTTGCTGCAGTTTTCAGGTGCAAAACTTAAGCCGGTTGTTAAAAGTGACCAGCTGCCTGCGGGCAATGTGACAGCAATCGGTGGAGCAGATTTGAATGATATCTGGATTGTTCAAAATAATGATTTGTATCATTTTAATGGCGTTAACTGGCGCAACACCAGAGAATATACAGTGGTAATTGATGACACTCCTGAATCTATTGCCGAAAAGTTCAGTGTTTACGGTACTGCTTCTGAAAATGAAATGTATATTGCAAAACTTATTATTGCTAATCAGGGGCAGGCAGTTGAATCAAAGAAATCCGAAGAGCTTGGCGAACGAAAAGGTTTGCTTGAGCTTATGCGGGAGATGAACGCTCCTATAGACAGTAATCAGACCGAAGAAGAGTCAGTAGATTCTGCCGGGGTTGCTGGTGCTGTAGAAGAGCTGACAAGCGAAGGATCTGAAGCTGTGGCCTCGACCGAAGATACTTTTATTGCAGTAGATGCTAATGATGATCAGGCCGAAGCTGTGCCGGAGCCCGCGTTTTCTCTAAAACCGGGCGAAAAAATTCGGGTACCTTATCTGGCCGAAGTAAAAGGGGATGTCAACGCTATATTGGTAGAGCGTGGCAATATCTGGCTTGGTACAGAATACGGTGTAGTTCATTTTGATGGCGGCAAATGGAACATGCCTGGCTACAGCAATAACAGGATAGACAGCGCTATAACTATCACTGCTTTGATCGAATCCAGGTCAGCTCAGTCGTCCTACAAAATGTCGGCGGCGAACTTTGCTATTGTAAACGGCATAGATGGAGACATAGTAGAATCAGGTTCAACAGTTAAGCTTCCTAAGAACCCTGCTGCTTCACCTGTCAACGAAATTAGCCGTCGTGAAGATAAAGTTTATTTTGCAACATCAGACGGGCTTATTGATTACGATGGTGAAAAATGGCGTCGCTCTGACTTAAGAGGAATGGACAGGTCCAACGCCATTGACATTCGCTCAATTGGTGAAGAGCTCTGGGTTGCCAGTGATAATAAAATTGTCGTCAAAGCAAACGGCAAGAGTGATTTTTCAGTGATGTATGTCAAATGGCTGCCGGAATTAGCTGATGACCTCTACTATATCAACCTCTCCGGGGTGGCCCCAGTGGCAGGATGGGGAACGTTAGGGCTCGGTGTCTCTTATATATCTTATGGAAAATTCGCCAGAACCGAAGGTAGTCCGACGGTTATTGGTGAGTTTGATTCATTTGATTTCGCAGTTTCGGCATCATTCGGCGCGCCTATGACACGGAAAATTTCAGCTGGTGTGACTGCAAAATTTATCTATTCGAAACTGTCAGATCAGGGTGCCGGAATTGAACAGGGTAAAGGGACATCAAGCGGATTTGCCATTGACCTGGGGCTTATGTACCATATGAATTCCAGGTTGACATTAGGTTTAGCAGTCACCAATCTTGGTCCTCAGATGACATATATCGATGCTGCCCAGGCCGATGACCTTCCCAGGAATTTGGGATTGGGTTTTGCCTACGAGCTGATCCAAAGTGAATATTATAGCTTTCTGATTACTGCCGAAATGAATAAATTGCTGGTAGGTGTCGATTTGAAAAACCTTGGCCAGGAACTTGAAGAGACCGTTTTTAACGGTGGCGCCGAATTTATGTATGCTGGAATTTTTGCCATAAGAACCGGTTATATTTATGACCAGGAAGGTAAAGTCAAGAGTCTGACCCTCGGTGCAGGACTAAAGCCACTTCCTAGCACCAGCATTGATTTTTCATACATTCCCAGCAACAGTTCCTCGGCGTTGTCAAATACACTTAGATACTCTTTCTCAATGGGACTGTAAGTATTGTTGACCGAGGCGTGAATTATTAGACGACCAACGATTAGCATAGCATTTGTTGTAATACTTTCTCTGTGTGCCGCAGCTTCAAGCTCGGACACCGGGAAAGTTTTGCAGTTTAGAAAAGAAAAGGTTGAGGCATCTGGAGAAAACAAGGTTCGCCACCAGTGCCTGACGCCCGACGCAGAATATATTATAGACCTGGGGCTGAAACGAAAGAACAAATGGTCATTGCCCGAACATGCCCTGGCCGCAGATTTTCTGGAAACTATTAACATCCTGGTGCTCAGGTTCAATTTTCAGTACGAAACCATTGACGATCCCAACACCACCGGAAGAGGCAGGATGATTCTGGACGACCCGTTTGTAAATGCAGCCGACTCGGCAGCATATTATGACATGGTCGGTCATCTGGCGGACCCGCCGCCTCGTGATTCTTTATATTTTGATGCCCATCTAAGAGCGCTGCGGAAATATTATGAAACGGTTTCCGAAGGGAAACTTACTCTCTCCTGGGATATTTTTCCGCCTGCCAAAGACAGCCTCTATACCTTGCCGCAGCCCATGAATTATTACGGAAAATGTTCTTTTGATTCGGTCATAACCGGACTGGAGAATTATTTTATAGATTGCATTCAACTGGCCGATACGGTTAGCCCGGAGATAGTCTTCTCCGACTACCAATCTATATTTTTGTTCCATGCCGGCTCTGATCGCCAGAACGATATCGGCTTTCCGGAGACATGCAGCGACCTGTTTACCGGCTTCATTTCGTTTGGTTCAACAATATCGGTTGACAATGACACAGCTTTTGTTCAAAACGCCTTGATGCTGCCGGAAACAGCCAGTCAGGATAACCGCGGTACGGCACTAAACGCCGTAATTGCCCACGAGTTTGGTCATCAGCTCGGTTTAATAGATTTATATAACACCAGTACATTCCTGACTCAGGTTGGCGACTTTGCGCTCATGGATAACAACGGTTTTGGAACAGGCCTTGATTTTGGATTCACGGTCGGCCAGATTTTTGGCGCTATTCCGTTATATCCGATGGCCTGGTCTCGCGCGCATCTTGGGTTTGTGGAGGTTGTCGATTACAGGCAAAATGCCGATTTAAGAATCGTCGCAGCCGAAGTAATCTCAAACGGAATCAAGATCGCCCGTATTCCAATTTCTGAAAACGAATACTACCTGTTAGAAAACAGGCTGGTCGACACCGACGGAAAAGAAACGGCTCTTCTGGCAGACTCGGCGACTTCGGTTTTTCAATACCCGGTTGATTTGCAGAAAAATTTTACCGGCGAGTATGACAATCTGATGCCCGGCTCCGGTCTATTGATATTCCATATCGATGAAGGTGTTGCCGCCCTTGACTATGATAATGACGGCCAGAATAATTTTGATGACAATGACCTTCAGCGCGATCCGAATAGAAGATTTATCAGGCTGGTCGAGGCCGACGGCATTGTCAACTTTGGCGGCTATTACCGGGCAGGTTATGGGCGCGAGGAAGATATGTACCGCGATGACCGCAACAATTCTTTTACTCCCAACACGAATCCGCCGTCAATAGATAACTCCGGCAATAACAGCCGTGTGCGGCTTACAGAAATAAGTCGCGATTCAACTACAACAGCACAGGGTTTAATCTACTACGACTCAGTTATCACTGCTAATTTGGAAATTGATGGCAGAAGTCCGGGATTTCCCGTACGTGCAGGCTACCCGGTGTTTGGCTTAAACCCGATTGCCGATGACATTGACCGCGACGGCATACCTGAACTGATTGTAGCCTCAGGCACAAATTTAAACGTAATGACACTCGACGGACAAAATTTCTTAAGACAATATACCGGCTGCACAACCTGTCCGATCTTCGAAGACACCGCTTTCTCATCAGTTTCCCCCGGAGTGGCCCACGTTCTCCCGCTATATGCGCATACTTTTGGAGATACGATTACTACCAGTCCGGTTACAGGTGATTTTGGCATGGTTGATTCCAACAAATTCGTTGCCATAGGAGTCAGGGACAACGGCGGGCTGCATGACGTTCGAGTTTACAGCTTAGAAGATACAGATCAGAACGGGATCGCCACGGCGAGATTAGACCCAACTTCGGGAGTACCGATAGCTCTATCGTTCGGAAGATTTCTCTGGATACTAACCGATAACGGCACAATCCAGCGCAAAGATTCCCTCTCTGGCGGCTTAAGAACAATTGGCAATTTCTCTAACTCTCAATATCACGGCATAGCACAATTGAACGACGCTTTACTTTTGTTAGCCGGCGATAGTCAGGAAACGAAATTGTATTATGCCGATACAGCAATTACTGACTCAGTTTTTTTGGGTGATAATTATTCCTTTGGGCCGGTGATTGCAGATTTTGATGGTGACGGATTGCCGGAGCTGGCGGCATTTACTGAAGATGGCTACGGCATTCTCTTGACCATTGATACGACTGTTGTGCCTTTCGACTACCAAGTGCTGGCATCGGGCAATACTGGTTTTAGATTTACGTCCAATCCGATAGCAGGCGATGTCGATCTCGACGGTTACCCGGACATAATAATCGGCGGGCAAAATGCTATCTACGCCTTTAATCGCGAACTAAGATTACTGACTGATTTTCCATATGAGCCATCGGACAGATTCCCAACGGACGAAGTAATAGCAGCTCCGATAATGGCAAATATAGAAGCAGGCGGACAGTCTGAGATTATCTTTCCCACATTGACGGGAAATATCTATTCTTTTGCAGAGCAGGCATCATTCGGCTTTCCTCTTTCCGCAGGAGAAATAGGCGCCGGTTCGCCGGTATATGTTTCAAACGGAATGACCGGAAAACTTGGTTATTTAGGTGCCGATGGCTGGTTTTATCTGTGGGATGTCGCTGCAGACAGCACCAGAAATTTCTGGCCAATGGGCGGCAGCGACCCCGAGGGCACTTATGTTTTTAATCAGACCATCCTGCCGTCGCCAAAGCCGCAGTCAGCCAGCTTGCCAAAGGAAAGATATTATAATTATCCTAATCCGGTTCTTGATGGACAAACCACCATCAGGTATTATCTGGGGCAGGATGCCAGTTCTGTCTCGTTTAAGATATTTGATTTGTCGGGAGTCGAAGTTGCAGTAATGAGCGGCGATGTGACCGGCGGAATTGATAATGAAATCATCTGGAACTGTAGCAATGTAACGCCCGGTGTCTATCGCTGTGTAATGGAAGTCGATTTCGGCGGTTCCACAGAAACTGCCTTTACGGATATAGCTGTACTGCGCTAACAGCCGGCAAATGAGAAATTGAATGAATAGAATAAATCAGATTTTGGTCACTCCTTTGATTGGTTGCTTGCTGCTGATGGCAGCAGCCAGTGTCCTTGCCAAGCCATCTGAGCAAAATAGTTTTTGGGTATTCCGAGAACAGAACACTCCGGGACGTCTCTGCTTTCATGGCCCTCAGTGATAAGGACATAAGAGAAAAGCTGAAGCATAATACCTTTCTTGGCTTTCAAGTATTCAAGAAATGGACCGTCAACGAAGGTAAATTACAAGAACTAGCCGATAAAGCTATTTCATCGCAGCATTATTCTCGGGAAGTTGGCGGTGTCATAATAGAGCTGATGCGATGGGCAGGCAGCTTTGACAAGTATAATAGCCTTCGAACGTCTCCAGAACTTTTTGAACTGCTTGAGTCAGAAACCACAGACTTAACTGCAGTTCACGGTATGTCCATGAATCCACAGAACACAGAATATCCGAATAGATTCATGCTGTTGAAAA
>JADFPZ010000071.1 GCA_022562075.1 Candidatus Zixiibacteriota bacterium
CAGTTCAATCTGCTCGGCAGGAGCTCCTGAGAATCCTCTGAAAACTGCCACAACTTCAATAGTCTCAGCAAGTTTCAAAAACAGAGCCCTGGGGCGGGGAATCTTGAATTCGTCAAGCTTTATCGCAAACTTTGCTCTCACTTTTATTGATTCACCTTTTGAATTTGCGATACTTCTCACTATAGTAAGGTCTGCCTCTATTTCACGATAAACCCCGTGGATGTAAAACCTGCCCATTACTTTGGCAATATATATTGAATCAGCGACGCTAAGAGAAATCACGGGCACAAGCGAATCGATGTGGAAATATGCGAATGGATACTTTTCAGTATGCAGATGATTGTCGCGCATATGTCCATCACGGGTTGCAATGCCTGTTTTAAGTGTTCGCAGATCAACAGCTAACACGCCGCCTATGCTTCCTTCCGGATTTTCAGGGTCGAAGGTGAACATGCCCGAAACATTTTCAGTCTTACCCCCGACAAATTCCAGCCTGGCAGTTGAATTGAAGTAGACTGTGTCACCGTTATAAGTTGGGTCAAGGCTGTAAGTTTCTGCCGCAACCGAACTACCCAGCAAGAATACAGCTAAGAAAATCTCTTTAATAGATCTTAAGAGCATAATAAATTTTTCAATTGTCGAGCGCACCCTGGTCAATCCAGTCTCTGATGGCGATCTGTTGCGCAGTTGAGAGAGGGGTACGGCCAAAAGGCATCCTGCTCAAAAAGGGAGGGTTTAATGTAGTCTTAGTGTAGAGAGTGCTTGAAGAAGCATTTCCTGCTACTACAGCTAGGCCACCGTTAGTGCCAGAAGCAGCTCGTATTGCACTCCAGGAAGCTGTTCCCATATTTAGACCGCCTTGAATTGGGGCACTTCCATGGCAAGCAGCAATAGCACAACTTGCTAAGAGTATAGGTCTGACATCATTGGCAAAGCTGACAGTATCTGTTGTACCTCCATTACCGCCTCCGTTGCCGCCGCCATCGGTCGGAGAGCCGCTGTCTGAACAACCGTAAGAGATTACCAGTAGCAGTCCGATTGAGAGCAAGCCCAATATTCCATTTAATTTTTGCATTTTATTTCCCTTTCTTATATACAAATTAATATCCTACATGAAATAGGAGAAAGAAGTTGTCCTCTCCGTCCAGCGGTCCGCTCGTGTAATAAGTATATGACGGTCTGAATTGTACAAACGGAATCGGATAAAACTCCAGCGAAAAGCGTAAAAATTCGTTTACTTCGCCTGCTAAATCTCGATTATTGTCAAAGAAGTTGTATTCTGCTATCAGATAAAGCCCGTATTCGATTCTGGTTGTTAATCCAGCGTAAGCTAAAAGCGAATCATTGGCTTTACCGGCCAAATCCAGCTCACCCAGCAAAGTGAAGCGGTTATAGGATAATCCGCCGAATATTCCTTTGGTATGTGGAAAGGCTCCGTTTGAGCCGAATTGTTGTTCTGAAGTTCTTGCCGAAAATCCTGCCAGATAGCTGATTGATTTAGTATAGCCGGTTCTGAAAATATGAAAGGCACCGACAAACCGCTGGTTGGGGTTAAAAAATTCGACTGCTATGTTAGATCCGCCTATCTTCGCTCCCAGAGAGACGCCGTCGATATAGGCATTATAGCTAAAGCCTAATTGTGAACGGACGAAAGTATCAAAATCTGCCATTCTCAGTCCATAGGCCGGATAAAATCGGCCAATTTTGAGATAGTACTTTTGCTGATTCAGATAGAGCAGCATATACTGTTCGCTTGTTCCATTTTCCCAGAAGCGCAGATGGTACATCAGGTCCTGGTATGGTTCAAAAGTAAGATAAGCATCGGTCTGCAATCTGAAAACGCGGCCACCCTCTTGTACGCGATAACGGGAATCAAATCCGACCAGTACGCTTTCGGAAATTCTCGGAGAACGGAATTTTTTCTCAAAATATTTTTTTGTTTTCTGCAAAGTCAGTTCGTGAAAGGCTACCGAGTGATTACCGAACTCGGTCCGGGCGCCGCCGCCATTGGGATTAATGTGACAGGTTTTGCAGGCCAGTGACTGCTCTGCGGCCAGGCGCGGCAGAGACTGCAATGCTGCTGCCATAATCAGAAATAAGACCAGCACCGGGGCGATAGTCCAAACTTTCAAAACTCGGTTCTCCTATCTTTTGTCACGATTTAGGCTAAAGCTTTGAACGAAACTAAACAGATCCTTTGCTATAGCAAGTTTAATTCGTGTCTGACTGATTTCGGCGGTTGCTTCTGTAACAGAAAAAGAATCAAATTTGTTCTCAAAAACAAAAAAATCTTTTAGTGCTTAAAATGTCTTATTCCGGTAAAAACCATAGCTACCTTGGCTTTATCAGCAGCAGCTATGATTTTATCGTCCGCTTTGGAGCCGCCCGGCTGGATTATGGCCGTGATACCGGCCTCGGTGGCAACTTCGATGCCATCGGTCATCGGGAAAAACGCATCGGAGGCCATCACAGCGCCAGCGGCTCTGCCTGAGGCACGTTTAACTGCCATGAATCCGGAATCTACTCGCGAGGTCTGCCCCATGCCGATGCCGACAGTAGCGCCGTCTTTGGCCAGCACTATCGCATTTGATTTGGTGTGCTTGACAACTTTCCAGGCAAACAGTAAATCATCGATTTGCTTTTTGGTCGGGGCTTTTTTGGTGACGACTTTTAAATCATTTGCTTTGACTTCGGCATCGTCTGCTGATTGTGCCAGAAGTCCGCCTTGAATGTGACGATAGCGGGTCAAATTTTCAGATTTTCCATTCGCAATTTCCGGCAAGACCAGCAAACGGCGGGCTTTTTTCCTTTTCAAAAGTTTTAGAGCCTCTTCGGTAAACGACGGCGCCAGTATGCACTCCACAAACGGAGTTTCGTGCAGATGGTGGGCAGTATCTATATCTATCTCTCGATTCAGTCCTATGATTGAACCGAAGGCAGAAAGCGGGTCGCTTTCATAGGCGGCCACGAATGCTAGAGCGATATTCTTTCCGACGGCAGCGCCACAGGGGTTACTGTGTTTTAAAACGCAGGCAAATGGTTCCTTAAAAGCAAGCAGCAGCTCTAAGCAGGCATCAAGGTCATTATAGTTGTTATAAGACAGTTCTTTGCCTGAAAGAATTTCCGCTTTGAGCAGGCTCGCTGGCTGGTAAGCATTGTCCTGATAGAGGGCAGCCTGCTGATGAGGGTTTTCGCCATAGCGCAGGCCGGATTTGTAATCGAATCGCATCACTAAATCTTGAGGAAACTGCGAACCGCCCTTTTCATCTTGAGAAAAATAATTTGCTATGGCAGCATCATAGTCGGCCGTGAGTGCAAAAGCTTTCTTGGCGCATTTTCTTTTAAACGAGGAATCAGTAGCGCCATCTTTGCCTCTTATCTGCTCTAGGAGTTGTTCGTAATCTTCCGGGTCTACTATTACAGTAACGCTGTCATGATTTTTTGCAGCAGCCCGGATCATAGTCGGCCCGCCGATGTCGATATTTTCTATTGCTTCAGCATCGGTCACGTCGGGTCTGGCAACAGTCTCTTTAAACGGATAGAGATTTACAATTATCAGGTCGATACTTCGCGACTCGGCTCTGACCAGCTGCTCGACATCTTCAGGGTTGTCTCTTCGATGAAGAATACCGGTGTAAATTTTTGGATGAAGGGTCTTGACGCGCCCGCCCATTACCTCGGGAAATCCGGTAAAAGCAGAGACTGATACTGCCGGGATTTTGTTTTCTTTGAGCAGTTTCAAAGTTCCACCGGTTGATATTATCTCGATACCCAGTTGGTGTAACGCCTGGCCCAGTTCAACTATGCCGGTTTTATCAAATACTGAAATCAGCGCCCGTTTTATTTTGTTATTATTGGCCATCTCAGTTTTGACCTGTCAGAAGTTCTTGAACTTGTTTGTAGCGTCGGTTGGTTTCAGTGACAACTTTTTCAGGGAGTTTTGGTCCGGGTGCTTTCTTGTTCCAGTCAAGTGTCTCCAGGTAATCTCTGATCGGTTGTTTGTCAAACGAAGGCTGCCCTTGGCCAATTTCATATTTGTCAGCCGGCCAGAAACGGCTTGAGTCCGGCGAGAGGACCTCGTCTATCAAAATGAAATTGCCATTATGAAAACCGAATTCAAATTTGGTGTCGGCGATAATTATTCCTTTGGTCAGAGCGTAGTCGGCGGCCTTAGAGTAAATTTGCAGTGACTTTTCACGGCACAACTCAGCAGTTTCTTTTCCAATCAGATCAGTCAGCTGCTGGAAACTGATGTTCTCATCATGACCGCTGTCGTTTTTCGAAGATGGCGTAAACAAAGTTTCCGGAAGTTTTTCGGATTCCTGTAAATCCGCAGAAAATTCAAAACCATGCACTATGTTTGAACCATCTTTTCTGGCGGCTCCCAGTTCTTTCCACATCGAACCCGAAATGTAACCTCGCACAATGCACTCGGCGTCGATGCGCTCAGCTTTAACAACTATCATCGAACGGCCTTCGAGCTGGTCTCTATATTTATGCAGCTGGCCGGGATATTCCTCGACATTGGCTGTAACCAGATGATTACCGACTACATCTTTTAAGAATTCAAACCAGAATAGCGACATCTTGGTTAAAACTTCTCCTTTGCCGGGAATACCGTTGGGCAGGACGACGTCGAATGCAGAGATTCTGTCTGAGGCTACAAACAGCAGCTGGTCGCCCAGGTCATAGATGTCGCGCACTTTCCCGCGCGCGAACAACGGAAACTCTTTGATATCTGTGGTCATAACCACTTGCGAATCAGTTATTGTCATATTCTCCTCGTATGAACTTACCTAATATTTTCGGATATTCTTCATGTTCTTTTATCAGAACTCTTTCCTGTAAACTTTCCGGTGTGTCGTTTTCTAATACAGGCAGATTAAACTGCTCGATGATACGGCCATGGTCATAGGCTTCGTCAACAATATGAAATGTAACGCCGGTCTCTTTATCTCCTGAAGCCAGTACCGCCTCGTGCACGTGCCGGCCATACATCCCCTGGCCGCCGTATTTCGGCAGCAGCGCCGGATGCATATTTATGATTTTTCCATTATAAGCTGAAATTAACTCTGGTGATAGTAATCTCAGGTAACCGGCTAAAGCGATATAATCTATCTTGCTCTCTTTAAGTTTCTCAAGCAAATCTTGAGACGCTTCTGACTTCGATTCATACTTTTTCTCTTTGAAAACAAAAGTTGATATCTCTGCATTTTTGGCGCGGGTTAATCCAAACGCGTTAGCATTGCTTGAAACTACCAATGAAATTTCTGCGGAAAGTTTGCCCGTCTTTGAGGCATCTATCAGCGCCTGCAAGTTAGTTCCTCCGCCTGAAATGAAAACGGCAATCCTGATTTGTCCCTGGTTCATAGCAGTTCATCCGTCCAGCTTCTGTTTTAAGAGACGGTTGACGACTTCGGGATTGGCCTGGCCTTTGGTCTCTTTCATTACCTGACCCACGAAAAATCCGAATATATTTGTCTTGCCCGATTTATATTTGTCAACGTTGCCGGTATTTGCAGAAATTATACTGTCGATTATCGCCAGCAGCTGTTTTTCGTCGGAGATCTGCACTAAACCTTTTTCTTTGATGATAACGTCAGCGCTTTTGCCCGACTCGACCATCTCAGCAAATACGGTCTTGGCCATTTTGCCGGATATTTCTTTTGACTCTATCTTATTGACAATATCTGCTATCATATTCGGACGGACTTTGAAAGTTGAAATATCATCACCGGAATCTTTGAGCACACCCAGAAGTTCCGACTGCACCCAGTTGGCAGCGGTGCGACCGTCTTTGGTATACTGCATAACTTCATCGTAGTAATCAGCCAGCGAGGTCGTATCGGTCAGAACCATGGCATCGTAGGGGCGTATCTGGTAATCTTTGATAAAGCGCTCAGACTTCTCATCCGGCAGCTCCGGCATATTTTCTCTTACGTTTTCTATCCAGACATCATTGACAACGAGATTGACCAGATCAGGCTCGGGGAAATAGCGATAATCATGCGATTCTTCTTTGGAACGCATCGCTTCGGCTACCTGGCGGCTTTCATCCCACAATAGTGTCGCTTGAGTGACAGAGCCGCCCGATTTGAGAAGTTTGACCTGCCTTTGAATTTCAAATTTTATCGCCCGCTCGACGCCTTTAAAAGAGTTCATATTTTTGACTTCGGTGCGCGTGCCGAATTCTTCTTGCCCAACCGGCCGGACAGAAATATTGGCGTCACAGCGCAGGTGACCTTTTTCCATATCGCCGCTGCAGACTTTGGTGTACTGCAAAATCTGTTTAACTTTTACAAAATAGCCGTAGGCTTCTTCGGGAGATCGCATCTCCGGCTCTGAGACAATTTCAATAAGTGGCGTGCCGCAGCGGTTTAAGTCTACTCTGGTATAGCTTTCGCCTTTTTCCGGATGAAGCGATTTGCCGGCGTCTTCTTCAATGTGAATACGAGTCAAGCGGCAGCTCTTTTTGGTGCCGTCTTCAAGTGAGAAAAAAATCTCCCCGCCTTCTCCGATAGGTTTGTCGAACTGGGAGATTTGATATCCTTTGGGCAAGTCCGGGTAGAAATAATTTTTGCGGGCAAAAACAGAGCGGTTGCAAACTTTACCACCCACAGCCAGAATCATCTTTATAGCTTTTTCGACCGCCTGCTTATTAAGCACCGGCAGTGCCCCGGGCAGACCCAGGCAGACCGGACAGGTTAACGTATTCGGCGGTTCGCCATAGGCGTTTTTACAGCCGCAGAAAATCTTGCTTTCTGTCTGAAGCTGGGCGTGAATTTCAAGCCCTATAACCGGTTCGTAGCCGTCGTATTCTGACATAATTTTGAAGCCGGAATATATAAGCTATTATGCTCCGGGTCAAAGTGGCTAAGCCACTTTTTTTAATCAATACTTTTGATAAAATTTTGAAGTTCGACGTTGAATTCGTCCGGAAACTCAAGGTTCAGCATATGTCCGGCCTCTTCTAAGACTATAAACTGACTGTTTTCGATTTTCTGATTGAGCTCTTCGGAAAGTTCCAGAAAGGTCTTGTCGTGCCTGCCGGCAATTATCAGGGTTGGAATATGAATACGATGAACATTTTTAAGGTCTGTTGTCCGCGGATATTTTCCTCGCATCGGATCAACCCAGATAGCGCCACTATGGTCCCTGGTCATATCATGCATTAATTGACCAATTTTGGGGTCTCGTCCTTTGAACCAGGTCAAAATCCACTCCAGCCACTTCTCTTTGGCGGCCTCTATCCCCTTGGTTTGAGCGATTTCGTCCAAAATCCCCATCTTTTTGCCGGGGCTGTGTCCGGCAGCGCCGGTTGAAATGAGCGATAACGACTTCAAACACTCAGCATATTTAAACGCAAATCCAATCGCCGTCGAGCCACCCATAGATAGCCCGACTAAGTGCACTTTATCTATTCTTAATTCATCAAGAAGCAGTTTGGTATCTTCGACTCTATTGTCGCGGCTGTAGCCGGTTTCAGGAGCGTCAGATTTACCGTGCCCGCGGCTGTCAAGTATCAGTACCCGGTAATTTTGCGAAAAGAAATCAAGCTGCGCCTGCCACATGCGATGGTCGCAGGTGAAGCCATGCAAAAACAGCAATGCCTCCCCCTGACCTTCGTCCTGATAGAATAACTTAACGTCACCGGAGTGAAAGTACGGCATCTAAATCAGCTGGCAGATTTCTGAAGAATGTTTGAAATTTGAAAAAGCGACAACTCATTAAACCAAGGGGCCAGAAACTGAACCCCGATGGGAAGTCCGTCTTTTGTTTTGCCAAACGGTACAGATATGCCGGGGTTACCGGCCAGGCTGGCTGAGGCGGTATAGATGTCTGACAGATACATTGTCAGCGGGTCGTCAATTTTTTCGCCCAGCTTAAAAGCGGCTGTTGGTGAAGTTGGCGAAATTATCAGATCGACTTCGTTGAATGCTTTCTCAAAATCGAGCCGAATCAGTTCGCGGACTTTGGAAGCTTTACGGTAATAGGCCTCGTAGTAGCCAGCTGAGAGAACATAAGTGCCCAGCATTATCCGTCGCTTGACCTCGGCGCCAAACCCGGAGTCGCGCGTGGTCGAATACATCGTCGTCAAATCTTTGTCGCCGGCTTCACGAAGACCATACTTAACACCATCGAAACGGGCCAGATTGGACGATGCCTCAGCGCTGGTGATAATATAGTAGACAGCAATGGCGCGGTCGGTCATCGGCAATGAAATTTCTTTAAAAGTATGACCATTTTTTTCTAACAGTTTGATTGCTTCTTCGACTGTCTGTTTTACTTCATCGTCCAGCCCCTCGGCAAAATATTCTTTGGGGATGCCGATTTTAAATTTCTTGTCGGTCGCTAACTTTTCTGAGTAGACCGGATGGTCGAACGTTACCGAAGTCGAATCGTTTTCATCGCGTCCGGCTGCTGCCTGATAGGCCAGCGCGATATCTTCGGCAGTTCGAGCCAGCGGGGCGATTTGGTCTGTTGAAGAAGCGAACGCCACCAGACCGTAGCGCGAGATGCCGCCATAGGTTGGTTTTAGTCCGAACACTCCGCAAAGCGCTGCCGGCTGACGCACCGAGCCGCCTGTCTCAGAGCCAAATGCTATCGGCACGATTTTTTGTGCCACTGCCGCAGTCGAGCCGCCCGATGAACCGCCCGGGACAAGTTCATGATTGACCGGATTTTTGACCGGGCCGTAGAACGAATTTTCGTTCGATGAACCCATGGCGAACTCATCCATATTGGTTTTGCCGATTATTATGGCGCCGGCATCAATTAGATTTTTAACACAGGTGGCATCGTAAGGCGGAATGTAGCCATCGAGAATATGCGAAGCGCAAGTCGTGGCGTAGTCGGTGTAAGAGATATTGTCTTTGATAGCCACCGGCACCCCCGCCAGCGGCTGGGACGGGGACGAAGTCCCTTTCTTCGCCAGCGCGTCAACCGCCGCGGCCTGCTTTAGTGCTTTCTCCTCACAAATTGTAATAAAGGCATTTATTGCCTTGCCTTCGGTCTTGGCCAAGTTGATAGCTTCTTTGGCAAGCTCGACTGCCGACAGCTTGCCGGCTTTGACCCCATCCGCCATCTGCTTTGCTGTTAATTCTTTGTAGTCAGGCATGGGGGGAATATATGGCCGCCATTTTATCAAACAAGTCTTGTTTTGTCTTTCCTGCGAAGGCAGGAATCCATCTTTTTCGTCGTCACCCTGAGCGGAGTCGAAGGGCCGGGTGGCCCACCTTCTAGGTGGGTTCCTGTCTTGCTAGACCAGTCACAAATTCTCTCCCAAATCACGGCAAAATACTTCCGCCCAACCTTGATTACTATGAACAGTGAACAATTTCACCCCGAAAATCTAACTCAAAATAACTACAAAACTTATTATGCGAAAAGTAAAATATGACAAAACGAACCCATTTCGACCGTCATCCTGAGCCTGTCGAAGGGTGCGGTCGATTTTTAATTAGGATTAATACAAATAAGAGATGGATTCCCGACAACTATACTCGGGAATGACAGAAGAGGGGGGAGTGACAAAGAAAATGTCAGGACCATCATGAGTACGCGAATACGCGAGGTTCTGACCTACAGGAAAGAATTAAGAGTCTTCTGAATCGCCGGAATCCGCATCTGAATCGTCAGACTTTGCTCTAAACTTCTTAGCTACTTTGGAAATCTTGCTGGCGATGCCGGGGATGGCGTCTATCAAAGATTCCCAGGAGCCTTTGGTGGCCGGTAACAGCGAGACGCCGTCGTCGTCCATTATAATAAAAGCAGCCGGCTCGATTCTGGCGCCGCCCCCACCGCCGCCGCCAAAACCTTCGCCGATTTTGTTACCTTCACCCTGTCCGCCGCCGGCGCCAAAACCGACCGATATTTTCATAATCGGTATAACTGTCCGGCTGCCGATAGTAACCGGCTCACCGATAATTGTCTCCGAGCGGGAGATATCTTTGAGTTCTCCGACAACTGCCTTGAGAATTTCTACTACGTTATTCGTTTTTTCAGCCATCCTATTTTCCTTTTGGCATTGCCTCAGGCGTTGCCTTCTTTGTTCCTATCGCCAATTTTATCAACTCTCTTAAGGGAAGCTGCCAGAGCATCACCATAGTCTTAAAAAGCAGCCTGTAAAGAGGGATGGAGACGCTTATCCTGAGCTGCCCCTGAAAAGACAAGCCGTTCCAGTCGGGGATATACTTAAACCGTCCGGCCATGCCCGGTATTCCTGCCAGAGTCGCCTGGTAAAAACCGAAAGCGGCGCCGGTGATATGCGGCGGGCCAAAACCGGCATTTATCTGGCCATCAAACTCTTCAATGGCAGCGCTTTTCAATATAGAATAAGTGTAATTAGAGAGCGCCTTTAGTGTTGTAGGAACAACCGCCAGAATTTTTTTCAAAGGACGCTGCCGGCCGGGTTTTTGTTTTTTGACAGTTTTAGTTTTTTCTCCAGCCGTTTTTCTGTCGGGTTTTTTTTCAGTAGAAAATGTTTTGATAGTCCGTCCTGCAAATATGAACGCACGGGTCTTGCCGGTTATATCAATTCTGATACCGGTCCGGCCTAAGCCTGCAAAAAGAGTTTTGACATTGGGGTAGAGGTCAAGCTTCACTCTCAGGCGAATCAGAGTGGCCAGAGCGAGCAAAAATAATGCTGCTGACAAAATGATAACGAAATTTGACATTTTCTAAATTACAGCTCCTCACTTGTCAGGACAGTAAATGTCCTGACCTACAAGAACAAATCAATGCTTTTTCAGACCCATGACCTGCCACATTAAAGCAGGAGCGATTGAACCCTCCGCTAGTAGAGCATCATGAAATTTGCGAAGCGAAAAGTTGTCACCTTCTTTTTTCATCATGGCCTGGCGAAGTTTCATTATTTCCTGCTTACCCATCAGGTACGACATCTGATAGGTCGGTGAAACAGTATATCGGCGAACCTCAGATTGAATGTACTTCTTTTCCGACTCAGTCTTAAGCTCCAGTTCATCGATCATCCAGTCTACACATTCATCATAGGACATCCTGCCGGTATGTAAACTAATATCGGCAATAATACGTGCTGCCCTGAATCTTATAGCGCCAAGTACCGCCAGCCATTGAGCGGCATTTTCTTCGCCGAACAGGCCTTCTTCATACATCATTTGTTCACAGTACAAAGCCCAGCCTTCGATCATCATGATATTAACCT
>JADFPZ010000279.1 GCA_022562075.1 Candidatus Zixiibacteriota bacterium
GGATCATCGGCAATTGCCGAACCGTACTGCTCAATAGTCTGAGAAAGTTCCTGCAGCTGAATTACCGAGTCATTAAGCTGCTCGACATTTTTGACAAGCTTCGAATCAACAACAGACATCCTCTGCAGTTCTTTTTGAACAATGCCAAGTTGCTCTAATGCAGAATTTTCCTGCTCATCCAGGAGTGTTTTTATCAGGGCGGATGATCGCAAAAGAGAGCGGGCAGAATCGAGAATTTGTCGCTCATCGTTAAGATTCTCTTCTTCACCGACGGAGATGCCGGCTTTTTCAATTTCGTTTTTTTGAAACAGCAAAAGGTCTCTTTCGTGCGCTAGTTCTTCATGTTTGACCAGAGTTCTTCTTAGCTCTTCAGTGACTCTTTTCCAGTCATAGAATATCTCTGAGATAGTTTCCCGGAGGGGGGTGATGCCGCCAAAATCATCTAAGAAATCCAGATGGTTTTCTTCGTTCATCAGCATCTGATTGGAGTGCTGTCCCATTATTTCTGCCAGAGGGGCGGCAACCTGCCCGAGATAATGAAGTGTCGAGCTTTTGCCGTTAATCAGAATTTTGGATGACGAATCACGGGAGATTATCCGCTCAATAGTTATTTTGTTATCTTCTATCAGTATTTCGTGCTGCCGTTTGTATGAGGTCGGCATATTGGAGACATCAAAAACAGCAGTTACACTGGCATAATCTTCGTTATGACGGATGTTATCTTTATCCGCCCGTTCGCCCAAAGCCAAAGACAGGGCAGATACAATAATAGATTTCCCCGCACCGGTTTCTCCGGTAAGCACCGAGAGGCCGTTACCAAAGATGATTTCGGTATAAGGAACCAGGGCGATATTTTCGACAATCAGTTTTTTTAGCATTATTTGTAATCTATTCCGTAGCCTTTTAATTCATCTAATATAGTATCGGCTTTTTCTCTGTCTCCCTTGGCTTCGGCCTGGGCCAATTGCAGCTGCAGGCGGTTTCTGACGGCTACTTTCTTATTTTCAATGATTAATCGGGCATGTGCGGCAGTTTCGCTCTCAATTTGGTCAGCAGGCCATTCCAAAGCGGCAATTCTGGCAATAAGTTGTTTTAGTTCTTCGTCTGCGGCTGAATCAATCAGGGCGCGAGCCTCAATATTACCTGCAACCCGGTACTGGTCAATCATAGCCGAGTAAAGTCGCCCCAATGCCTTTGAGTCAAAATCGTCCGGCGATATCAGCTCAAAAACTTCATCAATTGAACCCGGACTATGAAACAGTAATGAAAGCAGGCCGGATTCTACCGGGTTAAACTTCTGTTGAGTCGGGGAATTCTCAGCCGCGTTGGCGCCTGTTCTTTGAGGTTGAATTTGAGTCTGAAATATCGCCTGATTCAGACCCATCTCGTCGGCAGCTTCATCAAAAAAGAGCGTACGCCGGGTGGTGTCACCTATTTTATTACCGATCAGTTGAAATTCTTTTATCAGTTTCTCCCGGTCTATTATGCCCGACCTGGTAACGTAAATATTTTTCAGCCTGAAGGGAATAAAGCCCAGTGCTTCTTTTTTCAGCTCTTCAATCTTATCAGAACCATATTTGCTGGCTAGTGAGTCAGGGTCTTCGCCTTGGGGATAAGATATAATTTTAACCTCCAGCCCGGCGTCGTAGAGAACATCAACCGACTTAAGAGCTGCTTTTTCCCCGGCAGAATCGGAATCAAAGAACAAGTAAACTTCTTCTGCAAAACGTCCCAAAAGACGGGCCTGCTGAAGAGTGAAAGCTGTTCCCGACGAAGCCACCACGTTTCTTATGCCGGCCTGCCAGAGTGAAATCAAATCAAAGTAGCCCTCTACCACATAAGCAAAATTGCTTTTGCGGATATAATCTTTGGAATCGCTTAAGCCATATAAAACGTACCCTTTTCGATAAAGCGGCGTCTCTGGAGAATTAATATATTTGGCCGGTTCATCTTTCTTTAATGTCCTGCCGCCAAAAGCAATCGGTTTGCCGCTAAGGTTGTAAATTGGAATCATCAGCCGCTGGCGGAAGCGGTCGTAGCGGGATTTCTTTTCTTCGTTGTAAATGGCCAGCCCGGCTCTGACCATCTCATCTTCTGATATGTCTTTTCTTTTAGCATGTCTGAGCAGACCTTCCCATTCATCTCCGGCCAGACCTAACCTGAAAGTTTCGATAGATTCAGAAGTTATATTTCTTTTGCCTTTCAAATAATCTTCTAATACGATTTTAAA
>JADFPZ010000072.1 GCA_022562075.1 Candidatus Zixiibacteriota bacterium
TTAATCTGACTTAGTCTCGTTTCAATAAAATTTTTGTTATGCTTAGCTCTTTGTCCTGCAATATCGCGGTTAATACTGTCAAGCATGGCCACAAAAGCATTAGCCAGATCTGCTGCCAGCTGTGGCGACTTGTCCTCGGCAGAAACTGTCACCAGACCTTCAGCTGTTACTCTAAAATCAGAATTGCTCATCAGTACTTCGTACGTTTCATCAAAATTATCTGTATCATAAAGCGCCAGCAGCTGAAACTTATTGATTATACTTTCTGCAATTGTGCGGCTTTCCAGCATTTTGGCATAAACGTCCGAAAGTGTCACTAAAGCCGGTAGACTAAGGCCGCCGGTAACTGAGACAACCTCGGCAAAATCCCCCAGCCCAGCGACCGGGACTGTCACCTCTTTTGGAGGAAGAAGTGTTGCTGTGGCTTTGTACCATTTTGGTAAAATCAATGATACCACTACCGCCGAAAGAGTACAAATCAGCACAAAACTTATTATAAAGCGGCTTCGCTTGGCCATTAGCTCAAGCAGATCTAAAAAACTTGCAGGTTGGGTGACGTTCAATTTTTGTCCTTAAGCAACTTAAGTAAATTTACTATTATTCTGGAGCCGTCGTTTATATGAACAGCTGTAGTGTGTGACGAGGTAATTCTCGAGACCGGTTCAAAGACTCCGATTAGTTTTTTATCAGAGTCGGGCAAGAAGCCTCCGGCCAGATTAATATAAAACTCGGCGCTTTTCCCTCTTACAAATGAAAACCTGCCGGGATTTGGCACATTGCCGCTGACTTCTACATAGCCCACAAAATAAGGCACAAAGATTGAATCACCCGGTAAAAGAGAAAAAATGTTTCCATTTTCAATAGCGCCATAAGCGTTTGAAATAGAAAATCGCTTCGGTGAAATACGTCCCTTTTCATCCGTTAAGGCTAAGCGGAACAGAGTTGTTCTTTCTTTTGAGGCTGTCTTTTTAAATCCTCCGGCCAAACTGATTAAATCTTTAAGTGAACCAGCCTTATCGAAAGAGTATCTTCCGGGATTATTGACCGCGCCAAAAGCAACCAGCTGCCGAAAGGCCTCAGGCAGCTCCAGTGACGGCACTATTATAATGTCGCCGGCTTTAATCTCATTTATGTTTTCAGTTAATTTTTGACCTGCCCTCAGCAGATAAATATTGCTTGAGTCTGCCCAGCTTCGCAATCCGCCCGCTAAAGCAATCAGCCGTTGCAAGTCGTCGCCTTCAATCAGTTCTATTTCTCGAGGGGAATTAACTTCACCTGTTACCTGCACTCTTTGGCTCAACTTTCGAGGGACATAAAGAGTATAGCCGGAATAGAGACACGGGTCTGATTTGATATCACCGGTGAATACTGCTAAGTCCAAATCTACTCTGATTTCATGGGGACCGCCGCTAAATTTGATTGTCCTGGACGAGCCATCTTCTAAAACTCCCCCTGCTTTCTTTATAATTCTTGAAATCCGCTCGGAAGAATAACCAGTATACATTCCTGGATATCTAACAGCGCCCGTAATCGAAACACGAACTTCTCTTGGCTGTATAATTGAGATTGAAATATTCTCAACTCTGTAAAGCTCTTTTAAGGCCTGCGTGAGTGTCTGGCGGGCCTGCTCTAAGGTCAGATGTGACAAAGTTATCATCCCCAGGTTTTCATGTATGATTCTGCCCTCAGGGTCGACGGTAAGTTTCAAAGGCTCGATGTTGGCCTTCAGAAAGACTACCGACAGTTCATCTCCGGGACGGATAATGTATTTGGCTGCATCTACCGGCTGGTCAAACTGAGGCTGGGGGCTGCTTTGAGACCAGCCAAAAGATGCCAGAATAAGAATGCCCAGGAATATCGAAAGAAATTTCAATCTTACTCCGCTAAATATGGTTTATTCTGCTGTTTCTGTTTTGCAGAGAGCAACAATAGCCCAAGATTAAGCCGATGTCAACCGGCCACAAATCACTCAGGCAAAAGCATGAAATGCTGCTGTTAAGCCCTGTTATTCGGTGCTTTTTGTAAAGCGGAGCGTGCGTTTTGCCACAGTATCCTCAGTATCAATATTTTTAAGCTGATACTCCAAAGCTGCCGCCACAAAGTCTCTGAATAACGGGTGAGGAGCTGTCGGACGTGACTTTAATTCCGGATGAAACTGTACTCCCACAAACCAGGCGTGGTCAGGAAGTTCAATAATCTCAACAAGCCTTTTATCCGGTGAAATGCCGGACAAAAGCATGCCCTTTTCTGCAAGCATATCGCGATAGGCATTGTTAACTTCGTAGCGGTGACGGTGTCTCTCGGATATTTCATCGGTGCCGTAGCTCTTTTGTACCTTCGTGTTTTCCTCCAGTATACAGGGATAGGCGCCGAGCCGCATGGTACCGCCAAGCTCTGTGACACCCTCCTGGTCTGCCATCAGATGTATGACCGGGTGTTTCAAATCACGATAAAATTCAAAACTGTGGGCATCGGTTAATCCGCAAATATTTCTGGCATATTCAATTACCGCACACTGCATACCCAGACAAATGCCGAAAAAGGGAATGTTGTTTTCTCTAACGTAGCGAATTGCCTCAATCTTCCCTTCCACACCTCGTTCACCAAAGCCCCCGGGAATCAAGAGCCCGTCGACATCTTTTAAGAATTTCCGGGCGCCTTCCTTTTTGATTTCTTCAGAGCTGACCCAAACCAGCTCCACCGCCGCATTACTTTCAACTCCGGCATGAACAAAAGCTTCTATAATAGATTTGTAGGCATCTTTGAGAGTTACGTACTTACCGCAGACTGCAATTTTTAAGTGATGTTCAGGATTGTTAATTCTTGAGACCATCTCTTCCCACTCAGCCAGATCGGGTTCCGGAATTTCCCAGCCGAAATGTTCGCAGATTATATCATCTAATTTCTGGCGGCGGAAATTCATGGGTACTTCGTATATTGATGGCACATCTTCGGCTGTTATGACTGAGCTAGTGGGCACCGAACAGAACAGGCTGATTTTTTGTCTCAATTCTTCAGATATTGGCTCCTCCGAACGGCATAAAAGAATATTGGGCTGAATACCGATCTCTCTCAGTTCACGCACCGAGTGCTGAGTTGGCTTTGTCTTAAACTCACCAGCCGTAGATATGTAGGGAACCAGGGTAACATGAATAAACAAAGTGTTGGCAGGCCCTCTTTCCTGAGCCAGCTGACGGATAGCCTCCAGGAAAGGAAGTGATTCGATATCGCCAACAGTTCCGCCAATTTCGGCAATGATAACCTCGGGATGGTCTTCGCTATTTTCCAGTCTCCTGATTCTCTCTTTAATTTCTTCAGTCACATGAGGAATTACCTGTACTGTTGCCCCCAGATAATCACCGCGCCGCTCTCTGCTGATAATAGTGTTATAAACCTGGCCGGTGGTAATATTGTTGTGCTTGCTCAGGGACTGGTTTAAGAAACGCTCGTAATGGCCGATATCCAGATCTGTTTCTGAGCCATCGTCTGTTACGAAAACTTCGCCATGCTGAAACGGATTCATGGTGCCGGGATCGACATTTAAGTAGGGATCAAATTTCATAATGCCAACTTTAATTCCTCTTTTCTGTAACAACAGTCCTATGGAGGAAGCAGCAATCCCCTTTCCCAGCGATGAGACCACACCGCCTGTTACAAATATGTACTTGGCTTTTTTATTCATTTCTGACATATCTAAATCAAACCCCTTAGTTTATATATATCTGCCGGTGAATCAATCGAAACAGTTTTTATCTCAGTCAAAAACACACGCATATTCCGGCCATTTTCAAGTATTCGCAGTTGCTCCAGAGACTCGGCCTTTTCGCACGGCGTTTGTGGCCAGCCGGCAAATTCTCTTAGAGCCTCCCGGCGATAGAAATAGACACCTATATGATAATAGTAGTCTGCCTGACTGCTTAATGTTTTCTTTAGAGGTCTTTGCAGATAAGGCAATGGCTGCCTTGAAAACCAGCCGGCTTCTTTGTTTTTCTTCAAAACTACTTTTACCGAGTTCGGGTCTTTCAATTCGCGGTCGTTTCTTATTTTTCTGGCCAGAGTTCCGTATTTCAGCTTAGATTCTCTGCTAAAAGCATTTATTACTCTATCAAGAACAGCAGATTTTAGTCCGAACAGGTCTGCCTGAACATTTATATACAAGTCTGCCGGAATTTCCTTCATAATAGCTGCAACCCGGTCTGAACCGGAATTGTACTTTCCGCTGGTTCTTATCACTTCAGCTCCAAATTCCCTGGCTTCTGACTCGATTTCCTGGCTGTCAGTAGCCACCACAAAGCGGTCTACCCTCTTTGCTTTTGAGACTTCATTATAAACGTAGTACAATAACGGCTTCCCTTTGTAAGGGTATAAGACCTTGCCATAAAACCTCTTAGATTCCATCCGGGCCGGTATTACACCTACCGTCTTAAATGACATCAGCCAATAACCTTGGGCACCTTAAAAAACTCCTCGTCCTTATCTGGGGCATTTGACAAAGCTTCATCGCGGCTCAGTGATTTGCGGCTTTTGTCTTCTCTGAAGACATTTTCCGCTGTTATAAACTGGTCTTTTAGTTCGACCCCATCGGTATCAACTTCAGCTAACTGCTCAACATAGTCCAGAATCAGAGTCAATTCACTGGCAAACTTTTCAATCTCTTTTGGGGATAATTTGAGCCGGGCCAAAGACGCTATCTGCTCAACCTGCTCTCTTGATAGTGGCATAGGCTATATTACGGCACTTGCCATAATCTGTCAAGGACAAAGAGAACCGTTCCCAAAAAGTCACTATATGCCCCAAAATGAGGCTGTTAAGATTTCTACAATCTGCCCGATACTATTTGTAGTTGTCCCAAATTGAAACATACAAATAGAATATGGTCACTACTAAAAATCAAGACACCTCGCTGAACGCATCAAGTAATGCCGATAGCATGTTTGATTCGGTCAGCAGAATAGTTGATGAACATAAATCCGTAGCAGTTGAGTCTGTACTTCTTGGCTTAATGTTAAACGGCCGGCTAAGCAGCTACGAAACTGAAATGATTGCAGCCGCCTTTGCCACTGGCTCCAGACCTATTATCAGTAAAGATACTGAAACAGTTTATTTTGAAGCCGTCGACAAAAGCGACCCGAACTTGATAATCTCTGTCCAACAGGGAGAGCTGGCCATCAGTGACCCTTTAATGAAACATCAGGGCCTGGCTGTTGCTATTTTTTCAGACTGGCAATCAATCAAAGAGACCGCCCTGCGCATCCATCTCAAATTTAACAAGTACTCAGCTATCCTGGTGAGCAGGTCATCGGGCAGAGTTATCGCTTGCAGCAAAGAGTTCTGCCGAACTACCGGTATTAGTGATTCAAATATAATAGGGACAGAATTTGGTTCTGCCAAAGGCGCCTTCCTAAAACTTCTTGGATCTACCAAAATGAAGCTTGATAATATACAAGCTGGAGAATTATATCTTTCCCTGATCAGTTTCTCTGAATTCAGCGCTAGTGAAAGCAAATCCAAGAAAGTTTCAGATGAACTGACTACTGCCCAGTCGTCATTAGCTGAGTCTATAAAGGTCATCGACGAAGTCACCGCCACAGATATACATACCAGCCGCTTAAATGCACTGCTGGAAAAAAATCTGCACCTTGCTATTTCCGACACGATTCTTTCGGAACTGGATTCGGTTACTTCTCAGATAGTAGAGATTTCTGATAATTTTGAATCTACAGCTGCAGCCAGTTGTTCTCAATCTCTATCAAGTTTTAAGGCTACTGTCCGACTGATTTTGCAGTCGATTCTAATGACTCACCGGTCCGAAATTGGAACTGACAGTAAAACTACCATGAAACTGGTATCTCCCCCAGACGGCAATCTGAAAATTGTGTTTACGACTGACACCCAAGCTATGAGCAGAACCGACATCAATGAAGGTGAATGGTGGAAGCTGGCCACAAAATTGTCTGGCAATTTACGATTCTCGCTAAAAGATATTTCTGACAGTACAGATGCCCTGATAAGCGAACTTTCTATAAATTTTAAGGGATACAAGATTAATGATTACAAGTAGCAGAAATGCTCCGATTGATATTCTCCTGTTGGATATAAAATCAGACCAGAAGAGCTCACTAAGTATTGCTATACCCGAACTGCTTCACCGCTTCAGACGAGTAACAAGTCTCGAAAACGCCCGCACAGAATTAGACGTGAAAAAATATCTGATAATGATGGTGATGATTGACAATGACTCAAGCGAACTGTTGACTGCTATATCACAATTTACCAGCGACTTTCCCAATACCGAAATTCTGGCAGTGATTAATCCTGAAAATCAAGAACTGGCGGCCGCAGCTATAAATGCAGGAGCTTCCGACTATCTTCTTAATCCTATCAATAGTGACATTCTGCTGTCCAAAATAATGGCAATTACCGAATCAAAAAACAACATGAGCGAACTAATGATGCTTCGCCAGCAGATCGCCATGAACTACGGCTTTGACAATTTTGTCGGAGTTTCCTTGAAAATTGAACGGATTCGAAAAACTGCCATGCAAATGGCGCTGTGTGATATACCGGTTGTTATCTCGGGGGAAACCGGTACTGGCAAGACCCTTCTGGCGAATATCATTCATTATCATTCTCTCCGTCGCAAAAACGAACTCAACACCATCGACTGCTCCAGCGCCGCTAAGGAATTTATCGAAACAGAGTTAAAAAGAATATTCGATTCAAACAGCATGGATGCCTCAACAGTTTTCATTTCTCACTTAGAAAGTATGGATTTAGAATCGCAAAAACTGCTGTCACAGCTCATCGCGCTAAATCAGAATAAATCCTTATCAGACGACCAAGCGGCACTGCCAAGACTCATCCTTGCCTGCGATCAGCCGCTTTACAACCTGGTCAGGAAAAACTTAGTCGACAACCGCTTAGTTGAGATGCTGCAGGCGATTGAGATTTCGATTCCGTCACTGGATAATCGGATTGAAGATATCGAAGTTCTGGCCTCTTATTACCTGAGAAAATATGCTTTTGAAATCGATAGTCCGGCATTGGGAATAACTTCTGCAGCGATTGAAAAACTATCAAAACATGACTGGCCCGGAAATGTGCGTGAACTGGAGAACTGCCTGAAGCGTGCGGCTACAATCTGTCAGCAAAAAAATCTCGATGCCGTCTCTGTTACCTTCGTGGAGTCAACCCGCCGCAGGGGAAGCTTAACATCAGCGCTTGGATCGAAAAGCGGCCAAAAGTCTTCACTGGCAGACAGTCAGCGGATGCATATCACCAAAGCTTTAGAAGACAACAATTGGAATTTTACCCATACTGCCCTGCAGCTGGGCATCGGCAGAACCACTCTCTGGAGAAAAGTCAGAAAATTTAAATTAGAAAAAAACAAAGAATCAGAAACTGAAACTTTGGGGGTTTATTCGGATGAATAACATCAATGAAACCGCATCAATGCCGTCATCTGTCTCTGCCACCATATCAAACGGCAGAGTAAGAGATATTAATCAGGTGCTTGAACAGGAAAACGATCCTGCAGAAATCTTTTTTGAAATCACCAACCATCTAAAAGACAAATACGAAATCGGCAAGAGTGTTCTGGTTTTAAAGCAGGAAGACTCCTCGCTCTCGGCCATTTCTACCTGGGCCAACGGTCAAAAACGCGATGGTCTTTCGCTCAGCCTGCCGCCAGCTAAGTCGCTCTTTGAAAAAGTTATCGAAGACGGTAACCTCTATACCGAGAGCTTCAGTGATTCTTTTAGCGGAAATTTCTTTGAACAAAAACTTCTGCTGGAACCGCTGACACAGTCGTTTGCTCTGAGGCCTCTGAAATTTGAAGGCGAAGTTATAGGTCTGGTCGGATTTAGTTCTCAGAATCCAACGGCCTTTGCAATGCTTGAAGAAGGCGAATCTGATGCGCTTTTGGACCGCTTCGCCAGCAAACTGGTAAAAAAGAAGCAGACAGCCTGATTATTTTCCGCGGGTTTCTTTTTGTTCTCTTTTGATTAGCTGCCTGTTACGATTGTGCTCGGCGTTGGTCTTTGAAAACAGATGTTTACCGCCATTGTCAGCCACAAAATAATAATAATCTGACTCAGCCGGATATAAGGCTGCTTTGATTGCAGCCAGCCCCGGAGAATTTATGGGAGTGGGCGGCAAGCCTCTATATAAGTAGGTATTGTAAGGAGTTTTCTTTTTTAAATCTTTCAGCCAGAGCGACCGCTTCAGCCCGCCCAGACCATATATCACAGTCGGGTCGGCATCGAGTTTCATTTTTTTCTTAAGACGATTATGATAGACCGAAGATACCAGCTCCCGCTCATTGCCATCGCCCGTTTCGGCTTCAATGATTGAGGCCAGAATAATAATCTCTTCTTTAGTCAGAGATGCCACAATTTGTTCAGGCCAGAGTGAGTCTGTCATACTGCGATACTGCTTAACCATGATAGCAGCTGCTTCGCGGGCAGACGAGCCCCAGGGAAAATAGTAAGTCTCGGGAAAAAGATAGCCCTCAAGATACGCAAGTTCACGCTCGGTCAAAAACTTGGTCTCCTTGTTGAGCGCTCTTATTGAGTCAGCTTCAAATTTCAAACTATCTGCAAGCAGCGCGGCAGTCTGCCAGATTGTGGCGCCTTCGGGGATAGTTACTTTTATACGAACAAAATCCCCCTGCCCGAGTTTCTTCAGTACACTTGAGTAAGAATTTTTGCCAGTGAAGTCGTAACGGCCGGGAATGAGTCTTTTGTCGACACCGAATAATTTGGCGGGAATTTTGAGCATAACTTTTGAGGACAAAACACCGCCATCGACAAGCTGGCTGGCTACGCTTTTAAAACTATCTCCCTGCTTGACTATTACCGTGACAGTCTTATCACCGATATTTTTCGGAGAATAGTAAGTAACAGCGCCAAGCAGCAGCGCGGCCAAAGCGACGACTGCGGCTATCTTCCCTATATATTTAAATGTCGATATTTTCGTGTCAGTCTTCTCCATCCAAAAACCTTTGCAGTATTATTACCGCCGACAGACGGTCAATTCGTCCTTTGTCCTGGCCTATTTTCTTGCCGTGGGCATGAACTATATCGGCTGCTTCGGCTGAACTCCAACGTTCGTCTACTTTATGTATCGGTTTTTTGTAAATCTCTTCCAACTTTTCCACAAATTTGTCAACCTCGAGGCATTTTTCGCTCTTTTCGCCAGATATATGCAGTGGATAACCGATGACTATCCCGTCAGGTCCAATCTCACTTATCTTTTCGGCAATTTTCTTGACAGCCTCAGCCATAGAGCTAACTTCGATTGTAATCAAAGCCGATGCAATAGTGCCGCTGGGGTCGCTTTTGGCCAGTCCGATACGTCGCTCGCCGTAGTCTATACTGAGAAATCTTCTGTTTTCAGCCAGTGGCATACTTTAACTTAAATAACCGAATCACTAACTGCAAACTTGTTGTATGGAAATTGTGTTGAATTTTTGATGTTATGCTAATGCTACTAAACGCGTTATCTTGTGTAAGTTAGGAAGCTTGTCTTCCTGACTAATTGCTCTAGAAGAGTCAGGACCACAAGGGTCCTGACCTACATAATACTCCGTTACCCACCGATCATTCCCGCGCCTCAATTGTCATTCCCGTGCCTCAATGTCATTCCCGCGCCTCAATTGTCATTCCCGTGCCTCAATTGTCATTCCCGCGTAGGCGGGAATCCATCTTTATGTCTTCCGCTCTTTTTTCTTGGCCGCCGGAAACAAAACATTATTGAGTATCAGCCGGTAGCCCGGACTGTTTTTGTGCAGGTTTAGATCGGTCGGCGGGTCGTGGATCATGTGGCGGTAATCTTCGGGGTCATGGCCGGACATAAATGTAAAAGTCCCTCGCCCGAGATTGCCGTGGATATAGCGTACCTCGTCATAGTTATCCGGCTGTCCCAGTATCATGACATGTTTTTTAAGAAACGACTTTTTAAATCCGGTAGTCTGCCCCATAAAACCATTGACGGTGTTAGTGTGATTCTGCACCAGCATGGTGGGGACCGGGTCAAGTTTGGCGGCAAAATCGAACAGATAGAAAAAATCATCGTCCCGGCGCGGGAAACGAATCATCCGGTCGGGGTAAGTATCAATATTGGAGCGGCGGTATACCATCGGGTTAAACGAAACCTCAAAATTCTCAAAGGCAAATGTTCTTGAAAAGTTAAGATTCTCCTGAGCGCCGGGGTCAACCGGGTCGCCGTCGAACTCGCGCGGCACTATATCAATTTCGGCTGCGGCTAAAGCCATATCAAAAGTTTCCGGAGCCGAACACATCGAAAACAAAAACCCTCCGCGACGGACATATTCGTAAACTGTCAGGGCCACATCGCGTTTCATATGGGAGACTTTACTGTAACCAAGTTTGGCGGCCATCTCTTCGTTGGTTTTGACATCGGCCTGATACCAGAGCTGCCCGCGAAAGGCTCCGTAAAATTTCCCATACTGACCGCTGAAATCCTCGTGGTGGCAGTGCACCCAGTCGTATTCTTCAAGCGCGCCCGAGAGAACTTCCTCATCCCAGATGACATCGTATTCTATTTCGGCATAGGTCAAAGCCAGGGTGACAGCGTCATCCCAGGGCTGCATCGTTGGCGGCGAATAGACAGCCATAGACGGCGCTTTTTCAAGTTCGACCCGCTCCATATTTTCGACTTCGATTCGGCGGAAAATATCAGCTGCCTGCCCGGACGTAATTTTTTCGCTTGAAACTCCCATCAAAAGACAGAGATTAGCCACCGCCGGTGAATAGTCGATTAAGAACGAGCCGCCCTCGTAGTTAAGCAGCCACTGGGCTTTTTTGCCCATTTCGAGAGCTTTGAAAACTACCCCATAGGCCTTGAGATGATCGGTCTGGGATTTGTTCATCGGGATGTAGAGCGACGCTGCCTGGGTGGAGACCGATACAAACAGTAGCAAAAGTGTGGTGATAAATCTTTTCATACTATCCTTTGACAGTCGAGATGCAAAATAACAATTTAATGTTTTACACTCAGTTTATCGACTTGTTTCAACTTGATATTACTTTCGTAGAACTTACGCCCCCACCTTCAGTGCTGCCAGGAAGGCCTCCTGGGGGATTTCGACTTTGCCGAACTGTTTCATC
>JADFPZ010000073.1 GCA_022562075.1 Candidatus Zixiibacteriota bacterium
GCGCGGTCGTTAATCGAAACAGCCGGCACAAAACTATCATAGCTGAAAAGCGAGTAGTAGGTCTGCTGAGCGTTTACACTGCTGGCAGAAAATAAAATCAGAATAAATATAGCTAAAATTTTCTTCATATTGTTACAATTACCCATTTTATTTTTTATACACTCAAGGCTTATGGTTGGGTCAAAGTCGGTGCCGGTGCTGCTGGAGATTGAGCGGCATAGGGAGTTGAGGGGTCGACCAGCCCGAAATAAAACAGAGTATAAAGTGAGTGGAAAAATGTACCTGCAAAGCCACCCAGAACGATAGATACCGGCAGTCCCAATATAAAGGCCAGCACAAAAGTAAGCGCGATATTTTCGGTAATGCCACCTACCAGAAGGTTTATCGGGAAATAAAGCATGAATCCCATTAGTGCCAGAACAATCCCCACCGCTAAAGCCAGACCGAATATAATCAGCACTATTACTATACACTTGCCAATATTATTCTTAAAAAGAACCCAGCCCTCTTCGAGTGCATCACCTATAGAGTTATCACGAACTACCAGAGATCTCTCCGCCAGTCCGAAAACCGAGCTGCCTACAAAACCGAATATCATAATAACCGGGAACATCAAAAAAATCATGAGCCAGTGAATCATAACAGCAATCCCAAATGTTACTATGATCACTCCTGTCATTACAGCAACAAACAAAACGTTAAGTCCCAGATATCTCCAGAAGAAATCCAGAGCGCGTGAATAGGAACTCCAAAATTCGTAAGTTCCGCCTCGTGTGATTTTGTTAACGCCGTCAACTAAAGCAGGGGAACAAATAAGCCGAAGTATCGAAAGAACAAAAACCATGACTAAAATGGCAGCCAAAATCGGCGCCAGATATTCCAATACCCCCTGATAAGAGTCGTATTCTAATGTTTCAAAATCAAATGGTTCATCTGCTTCGTATTGAAAATTGTATTCCCCAAAAGAGCCTGCAAACAATCCAAAAAACCAAAGCGACTTATATTTCCAGCCCAGAGAAAAAGAATCTTCTACTATTTTGCCGTAATTCATATGCCTATATTTCCTACAACTACTAAACTTGAAAATCATTTAATAAAAGCTACCGGGCAACTAAAAAAGCCGGCAAGAAAAGATTGACAAAGAGCCATAAATATTGCTGAATTGGGAACCAGAGAATTTTGCGCATCTGTTCACGCCTATTATTGGAAGGGTCTATTAAGAATGAAGAAGCACTTATCCGCGAGTTTTAGTATACTTTTGACGATAATGTTGTTCGCCTCCTGCGGCGGCAAAAAAGAAAAAGATTCCGGCTCAGACGCAGCCGCTCCCAAGGACAGCCTCACTCTAAGGCTGACCGCCGAAGATTCCACAACCGTATTTGACCTGACTGTAGCCAATGGACCGGTAGAATACGATAAGACAGCACAGGGGTATTTTGTAGCTTCGATTAATTCTGTCGACCAATTTGACGGCTATTTCTGGGTTTATTCGGTAAACGATACGATGGGCGCTATGGCTTCAAATATGAAGAAAATCGGCCCGGGGGACGAGGTCGTCTGGTATTTTCGCCAGATTATCCCTTAATCTTACCGCATTCCGATAAAGACTGATTTTTACTGAATCTTGCACTATATTTGCCAGATGCCAGAGAAGACTATAGCCAAAATCGAACGGGGAGAATTTTTTGTTGTCGCCGGTCCCTGTGTGATAGAATCCGAAGAGTTATGCCTGCAAGTTGCCGAAAAGCTGGCCGAAATAGCAGACAAACTCAAAATCCCTCTGGTTTTTAAATCTTCTTACAGTAAAGCCAACCGGCTTTCCGGAAAATCATACTCCGGACCAGGAATAGATGAAGGCTTAAAAATTTTAAGCACAATCAGAGAAGAATTTCAGCTGCCAATACTAACCGATATCCATGAAACCATCGAGATTTCTGCAGCCGCGCAAGTTGCCGACATTTTGCAGATTCCTGCTTTTTTGAGCCGACAAACCGAACTGGTCAAACAGGCCGCCGCCACCGGCAAATGGATTAATATCAAAAAGGGGCAGTTTTTAGCACCCGAAGACATGAAACATATCGCCCAAAAAGCAAACTCGAAAAAAGTAATGCTGACCGAGCGCGGCACGACATTTGGCTACCATAACCTTGTCGTGGATTTTCGCTCACTTCTGATAATGAAAGAGACCGGCCTGCCGGTTGTCTTTGACGCTACCCATTCTCTGCAGCTTCCAGGCGGCGACGGCAGTTCCTCGACAGGTCAGCCAAAATTTGCAGAACCTCTGGCCAAAGCAGCTGCAGCGGTGGGTATTGACGGCTTATTCGTGGAGACACACCCTAATCCAAAAGATGCTCTTTCGGATTCCGGCGCCATGCTTCCTCTGGATAAAATAGAGTCGCTCTTGCTGGCGGTTATGAAAGTTAGAGGAGCTGTTTCAAGTTAACAATTATGCCAAAACTTTCAGCGACAGAACTAAAAGCAAAACTAAAGGAGATAAAGTTGTTAGCTCTTGATGTTGACGGTGTCTTAACCGATGACAGCATCTATTTTGGGCCGGACAACTTTGAACTTAAAAAGTTTAATATTTCAGACGGTCTTTTTATGGTGTTGGCCATGCGGGCCGGACTGGAGATCGCTATTGTCTCAAGGCGCTACTCAAAAGCCACCGAATCAAGAATGAAAGACCTTGGCGTAAAGCATGTTCTGCAGGAGCATGAAGATAAAGTTCTAATGGTCAAGCCGCTTCTGGAAAAACTAGACTTGGATTACAATCAAATAGCATTTGTCGGCAACGAAATAATGGATGTCAGTCTGGTTAAAAAAGCAGGCCTGGGCATAGCGGTAGCAGACTCAGCTACAGAGCTAATTGACAGTGCCGATTTTGTAACAAGCCAGACCGGAGGCAATGGCGCCGTACGGGAACTGCTGGAATATTATTTTGAAGCGGTAGCTAAAGACCCTAAGGAATTTTTGCGATGACTGACTACATAAAACTGGCCAAAGAAGTTATCGCTATAGAAGCAGAAGCCATAGCGGCGTTGGCCGACCGGCTCGATCAAAATTTTACGTGTGCTGTTGAGGCTATACTGAACTGCCAGGGCAGATTGATAGTTGCCGGTATGGGTAAGTCCGGCCTGATTGGAAAAAAAATCAGTGCGACATTTAATTCGACCGGAATTCCTTCATCGTTTTTGCATCCCTCCGATGCTATGCACGGCGATCTGGGGCTGATTACTGCCAGCGATGTTATGTTACTAATTTCCAAGTCAGGGCAGATGGGCGAAATAGAATTGCTTTTGGCAACTGCCCGCAGGCTTGGGATAACTATAATAGGACTGTGTGGCACGGTAGACTCTGAATTATATAAACGCGCCGATATTCCGCTGGACTGTTCTGTTAACAAAGAAGCCTGCCCGAATAATCTGGTGCCGACCTCGTCATCTACCGCGGCTTTGGTCATGGGTGACGCCATCGCGATCGCCATGTTAAAAGCAAGAAATTTTACAGCAGATGATTTTGCAGCTCTTCACCCTGGCGGATTTTTGGGCAGGAGGCTGGTCAAACTTATCTCTGAGCTTCATCACACCGGTGATGACATTCCGCTGGTTAATAAAGATGCTACTATGAAAGAAATGATTCTAATGATGACATCCAAACGTTTGGGCTGTGTTGTCATCAAAGATGAGACCGGCAAGATTGCAGGAATTTTTACAGATGGCGATCTGAGGCGGCTGGCAGAACAAAACCAGGAGCTGTTTAGCTACAGAGCCCTGGATGTAATGATAAAAAATCCCAAGGCTATAGCGCAGTCGGCCGTGCTTGACGCCGGCCTGGCAATTATGGAAAAACATTCGATTTCACAACTTCCGACTGTAGACGAAAATCTAAAATTAATCGGCATAATTCACGTTCATGATATTCTCAAATCGAAACTTGTCTGATTGTTCACATTGCCGGCAAATAATTCTTTGATATATTAGTTTTAGCATTTCAATTTGAAAGAGTGAGAAGAGCTTGATGAAACTTGCTCAGAAAATTCGTAGAAAATTAGTTTACAGCATTGCTGTTATTTCTGACCGCTTGTTTAGTGCCCTGCCGCGGCCTCTGGCGCTTTTTGTCGGAAGCTGGCTGGGGCTGGCGGCCTATAAAATTGTGACCAGAGACCAGATAAGGATTTTCAGACATCTTTCTATCGCCTACGAAAATTCTCTGAGCGCTAATGAAAAAATATTGATTGGTAGAACGTTTTATATCAATAGCGGCAGAAACATTGCAGACCTGATGAGGTTTTCAAACCTGCATCCGGATGAAATTTTAAAAGCTGTAGATTGCAGCGGGCTCAGATATTTTGAGAGTGCTTACATTAGAGGAAAGGGGGTGCTGGGGATTACCGGACATTTAGGGAATTTTGAACTGCTGGCCGCTTATCTGGTGAAACTTGGTTATAAAGTAGGAGCAATCGGCAGAAAACTGGCCGACTTAAAACTCAATAATCTGCTCCTTGAAAAGCGTCAGAAACTGGGCATTGTTAATTTTGATTCCACTGAGCCTCCCAAGAAAATTATTAGCTGGCTAAGAGCCGGGGGGGCGATTGGAGCGGTGATCGATTTGGATTCTGCCAGGCTCAGGTCTGTTTTCCTGCCAGTATTCGGCCGTCCCTCCAAAGTGCCTGCAGGGCAATCAATTATAGCGGCCAGAACCGGCGCAGCCCTGATTCCGATGGTCTGTATCAGGACCAATTTGGGCAGGTATCAGGTTATTATTAAACCCGAGATTCCGATAAAATATATATATAATGGGGGTTCAAAAGCCGATATCTGCCAGACGACTTTGGATTGTCACAATGTCCTCCAAGAACTAATCGACCAATATCGTGAACAATGGATCTGGATGCACAACCGCTGGCATACGGCACCATAGGGCAGATAAGGACTTGACATTTTTGGCAAATTGACGACATTTGGCGCCCTGACTTAAACTTAGAAAGATAGAATGAAAAAAAGTTTCTACATATTAGCTCTCTTCTCTCTCATGGCAGTTGTTATTAGCGGTTGTTCCAGAGAGGAAAAGGTCTCTGTGGATTCCGACTCTACAATAAATCGGACACTTGTCCCTGACTCAGAATTACGGGGAGCAACTATTCATCTCTATGAAAGAGATGTGGTAACTACAGAGATTATAGCTGAGAGGCTTTTGAAATTTGAAGCTCAAGATTCAACTATGGCATATCAGCTTGAAATTGATTTTTTTGATTCTACCGGTCAGATTAAGACAGAACTGGTTGGTGATTCAGGGATTATCCGGGAAAGAAGCAAACTTCTTTATGTTTACGGCAATGTTGTGGTCACAACTAGCGACAGTTCCAAACTCGAAACTGATTACCTCTTTTGGAATTTCAATACTGATAAAATCGAGACCGACGCTTTTGTCAGGATTACTAAAAATGGTGATGTTATCACCGGCTGGGGGATGGAAACGGACCCCGGCCTGACCCGCATTAAAATTCTTAATCGTGTCTCGGGAACGATTAAGGACAACCAGAACAGCTCAGAATAGTTGCCATTTATCGGTTTGCGCCTTACTTTTCAGTAAGTAAATTTATTATTAACATTATGAATCAGTTTTTTGATTTTTCGTCAAGGCAGTTAAAATTTCTGGCGATTCTCAGTGGAAGCATACTGATAATGGCTGGTTACCTGTTTGTAAAGTCGTTTTCTGTGCCCACCTCAGCTTCACCGGGTTTTAATGTCTATATTGGTGAGCCGGAGCGGGCATTAACCGGTATTTTTGTGCTGGACCCCAACACCGCACCGGCTGATTCGCTGGAACTTTTACCGGGTGTGGGCAAAGTTCTGGCAGATAGAATAATTGAATATCGACAGCACCATAGATTTGAAAAAGAGGTAGACATTACCGAAGTTTCCGGTATTGGCGCCAAAAAATTTGAAAAATTGAAACCCTACCTGAAAATAAACAAATGGACTACCAAAGCGATAGAATACTAGGGCTGGATATTGCCGGAGGCCAGCGCAAGGCCGTCGAAGTGGCTATAACCGAAAATGGCGCCAGAATAACTTCGATTTCCTCGTATTCAGTTGATGAAAAAGTACGGCCGGAAACTGAGCCAAACGGAACTAAAAACTACTTTTCTATTGCGGATAATCTGGTGATGGTCAAAGAGGTCAGCATCGCCAACCCGGATGCCGATAAAATCGAAGGACAAATAAAGTTTGAGCTAAAACATTCCCTGCCGGACGATCCCGAACAATTCTGCTATGATACGATAGCGACCAACCAGAAAAATCGCTTCATCTGTCTTCTTACCAGAAAAACCGTGCTGTCTGATATACTGGCCAAAGAGAAGAATATAACAGGTTTTAAGATGAGAGGGGTGGCACTGGGTCTTGGGTTTTTGCGCTACTGCGATAATCAGTCAAGCGGCTTGATATGCCTGACGGATTTTTCAGACAGGAGAGCATCGCTCTGTTTTATTAATGATAAAAGGATTGTTGCCCTGGGACATTTTGACTGGCAAAGGCTAACCAGCGGCAGCGACAGGGATATGTTCCGATTAGCAGCTGAGCTGAAAACTTTCCTGAACTTTAAGCTCAACTCTCTCTCGAAACATTACCCAGAGGTTGAGCTTGAAAGCCTTTATATCTGCGGTCATTTGTTTACTGACGAAGATATAGAAATCCTCGAACGCAAACTGGGACTGAAGGTTGGTGAGCCGGTCATAAGGCGATCCTGCCTGTCTGACTCAGTCTCAAAAACAGGAATATCCGCTATAGATTTTCTGGTAGCACTGGGATTGACAGCCGAATAAACTTGCCTGCTTCGGGCCATTTTCATATTTTGCCACGACAGTTTTTCTGATATACAATAAATGCGGATTATATATTGAGCGAAAACAAATCCAAAAGAATGGCTATTTATCCAGGCACTTTTGACCCGGTTACAAACGGACATATTTCGCTGATGGAGCGTGCTTGCCATCTATTTGACAGTCTGACAATAGCCGTTTCAAAGTCTGCCGGAAAATCAGCCATGTTCAATTTTGAAGAACGTTTAGACATGGTCAAACAGGCCAGTGCCGAAAAAAGTATGGCCTGCGAACTGAAAGTAATCGGATTCGAGGGTCTCCTGGCTGAACTGGCTCAGCGTGAAAAGGCGGTTGCGATTATCCGTGGGCTCAGAGCTGTCTCGGATTTTGAATACGAGTTTCAGATGGCCCTGATGAACCGTAAACTTGCCAGAAACGTCGAAACGGTTTTTCTGATGCCGTCACTGTCCTGGGTCTATCTTTCTTCGACAATCGTCAAAGATGTCGCTCGCCACGGCGGAAATGTAGAAGACCTGGTCCCTGCAAATGTAGTAAAAATGTTTGAGCAGAAAACAAAATAACAATCAGAGCCAAAAGAAAAGAACAGATGTCAGACGAAAAAAATATAAATCAAAATCAGAGCGGCGATGATACCGATATCCAAAAGCCGCTTGTGGAATTAGTAAGAACGCGCCGCAACAAAGTACTCAAATTCGAAAAAGAAGGCATAAATCCCTATCCCTATAAATACGAGCGGACACATAGCGCCTTGGAATTGCAAGAAAATTTTGAAAAACTTGCAGAGAGTGCGACCGAAGTTTCCATAGCCGGCCGCATTATGCTCAAACGCAAAATGGGTAAATCAATATTTGCCGATGTCCATGACCAAAGCGGGAAGATTCAGGTTTACTTAAAAACTAACGATGTCGGAGCAGAGAACTTTGAGCGATTTGATATTCTGGATCTGGGGGACATTGTCGGCTGCCGGGGGACGATGTTCACCACCCGCACCGGCGAGAAAACCATCAAAGTTTCAAGCTTCGATATTCTATGTAAATCACTTCATCCGCTGCCGGATAAACATTCCGGCCTGACTGACGTCGAAACCCGCTACCGCCGCCGTTATGCGGATTTGATAGTTAGCCCGGAGGTACGGGAAGTCTTCAGAAAACGGACAGAAATCATTCAGACGATTCGCGATTTTCTAAATAGTAAAGGATTTCTCGAAGTAGAAACGCCGATTCTTCAGCCGCTCTACGGAGGCGCTGCTGCTAAACCGTTTAAGACTTATCACGAAAAACTGGGCAAAGAAATGTTTCTTCGCATCGCTGACGAACTTTATCTGAAGCGCCTGATTGTCGGTGGCTTTGACAAAGTTTGGGAATTTTGTAAAGATTTCAGAAACGAGGGACTAAGCCGGCTTCACAACCCGGAATTTTCAATGATAGAAATGTACTGGGCCTATGCGGACTACAAAGATATTGCGGCGCTTTTTGAAGATCTATTACGTGATGTCGTTTTTAAAATTCATGGAAGTTACAAAATCAAATATGGCAGCAAAGAACTGGATTTTGAACCAAAATTCAAATGGGTCACCATGATTGGTTCAATTAACGATGCCATCGGCGTTGACTTAACCGATATGTCTTTTGAAGAAGCTAAAAAAGTTGCCAAAGACCAGGGTATAGACGAAGAAGGGCTGCTAAATCGAGGCAAAGTAATCGAAGCTCTCTGGGAAGATAAAGTTGAACACACTTTGGTACAACCGACCTTTGTGGCAGATTTTCCGGTAGAAATTTCACCTCTTGCTAAAAAGCATCGCGACGATCCCCGACTTACTGAACGCTTTGAGCTTTTTATAGCCGGACAGGAAACGGGTAACGCCTTTAGCGAATTAAACGACCCGGTCGAACAGTTGCAGCGATTCATGAAGCAGGGCAAGGCTCTGGATGCCGGTGACGAAGAAGCCCAGCCGTTGGATGATGATTTTGTGACGGCCTTAGCCTATGGCATGCCCCCCACCGCCGGGCTTGGTTTTGGCATTGACCGGCTGGTCATGATTTTGACCAATCAGCAGACTATCCGGGATGTTATTCTGTTTCCTCAGATGAAAGATGCCGGTGATGGCGCCGGGCAGTTTTCAAAAATCCTGGCAGAGATTACAGCAGAGGAGCAGTAGTTTTAGATAGCTTTCGTTCTCCTCTTCCCATTAGTATATTGGTTGAGATTGCTTAAATCAGCGTAGTGCGCACAATTATTCCGGAGGCATTATGTCATTTCGTACAGAGTCAGATTCGATGGGGGAGATTAAAGTCCCCTCTGATAAGTATTACGGCGCCCAAACTGCCCGCTCTTTGGAGAATTTTAAAATCGGTGATGAGAAGATGCCGCCTGAGATTATCCGGGCCTTGGGGCTGATTAAAAAAACAGCAGTTTTGGTAAACTCCGAACTCGACCTGATAGCCGATGATAAACGTGACATAATCATAAAAGCAGCCGACGAAGTAATCGAAGGTAAACTCGATGACAATTTCCCGCTGGTAATCTGGCAGACCGGCTCGGGCACCCAGACAAATATGAACTGTAACGAAGTCATCTCCAATCGTGCCATCGAACTGTCCGGCGGAAAGATTGGCTCAAAAAAACCGGTGCATCCCAATGATGATGTCAACAAATCACAGTCATCCAATGATGTTTTCCCGACGGCTATGCACGTGGCTACAATCGAAGAAATCCACAGACGGTTGATTCCTGCTATAACAAATTTACGTGACACACTTAAACAAAAATCCGAAAGTTTCAAAAATATTATCAAAATCGGCCGGACGCATTTGATGGACGCCACCCCGCTAACTTTAGGTCAGGAGTTTTCCGGCTATGTCGCGATGCTTTCAAACGGGCTGGACAGAATAGCTGATGCCACCAAAAGATTGTACCAGCTTGCTCAGGGTGGCACAGCAGTCGGTACCGGTATTAATACTCATCCGGAGTTTGCCGTAAAATTCGCGTTAAAAATCTCGGAGTTGACCGGCCAGCCGTTTGTGACAGCCCCCAATAAGTTTGAATCAATAGCCAGTCATGACAGCATGGTCGAATTTTCGGGCGTGCTGAAAACTATCGCAGCCTCGCTTATGAAAATTGCCAACGATATTCGCTGGATGGCTTCCGGCCCGCGCGGCGGTTTTGCCGAACTTATTATACCGGCCAACGAACCGGGTTCCTCGATAATGCCGGGCAAAGTCAACCCGACTCAATGCGAAGCGATGACAATGGTCTGCGCCCAGGTGATGGGTAATGATGTTGCCGTAAACATAGGCGGAGCCTCGGGCAATTTTGAACTCAACGTTTTTAAACCGATGATAGTCTACAACGTGCTGCAGTCGCTGCGGTTACTAGCTGATTCCTGCGATAGTTTTGCGAAAAACTGCGCTCAAGGAATAGAGCCCAACCATGCCAAAATCAAAGAGTATCTGGATAATTCCTTAATGCTGGTAACTGCCTTAAATCCGCACATCGGCTACGACAACGCCGCCAAAATTGCCAAAAAAGCTTTCGCCGATGACACCACCCTGAAAGAAGCAACAGTCGCGCTGGGACTGATGACAGCCGAAGAGTTTGACCAGAAAGTCCGCCCCGCAGATATGGTCAAACCGAATATAAAGAAGTAGTCACAGCTGGCAAGCGGCTCTCTTAAGTTGCCTGACGCTTAAACTCTATATTATATTTTCATTATGCAAACCGCCTTTCACATCCTGTCGCTCGTTAAAGAACTCAACAAAGAAATCTTAGGCGGGACAATTCTGTCAACAGAGTTTTACAAAAAAGAACGCTCGGCCTATATCTTTGTCAGGAAAGATAAGTCTACTAACGCTTTGGGTTTTGTTTTTCATCCGGCCGGGTTCGGCACGTTTTGCGTGCCGGCTTCGAAAGTAAAAGTCGACACCAGAGAAAAACCATGGCCGATATTTGATATAGTTGGCAGCGTAATCACCAAAATCAAACAGCTCGGCTTTGATCGCATTATTGAGATTACAATCGAAAGCGATAATACAAAAAGACACTTAGTGTCCGAATCAATCGGTCCCAACGGCAATATCTGGCTGACCGATGAAAACAATATTATTCAGGCAACCCTGCGAAAAAGAGAGTACCAGTTGGGCGAACAATATCAGCAGCCAAAACTCCCCGATGCTATTTCTCCCCTTAACGTCTCGGCTGGCAAGCTGCAGCAAGGCGCCAAAGACCAAAATTTCTATTCTATCAGACAGTTTTTGC
>JADFPZ010000280.1 GCA_022562075.1 Candidatus Zixiibacteriota bacterium
AAGGTGTTCTGTGGATTATCTTTTGCAAAAAATCTCAATTTGGAGAGACCCGTGGATGAGTCTGTTCCTATTGAATGGTGCAAAATTCTCTTTGGTCAATCGGACTTTCCTAAGGACCAAGGTATTTACATATGTAACGAGATTGGTTATTCAACTACTTCGCCAAATGTAGACCTTGCTTTTCGCGCAATTTCAAACAATAAAAGAGTTTCAGGATTAGGGGCTTACATATGCCGAAACGAATTCATTCTATCGATGTCGGGATTTCCAAATAGGCAGTTTGATAACAGGAGTTACGTATATCGTCCTTTGGAAATATATACTACTTCCGGCAATTTCGAAAAAAGCGTGCTTTTTAGTTGGGAAGGACAAGCAGATAAGGGCTCCATAGAGCGAACGATTTAAGTTAAACCTGGGTGCCCCACCCTTCGACAGGCTCAGGACATGCCATTTATGGTGGGTTTCTCTTATTTCTTAAACCTCTTGCGCAGTTCGTTAAAGGCTCATATTTATAATATATGAGCCGACTCTTAGAAGACTTAAATCCACAGCAGCGCCAGGCTGTCGAAACTACCGAAGGGCCGCTGCTGATTATAGCCGGCGCCGGATCGGGCAAAACCCGGGTCCTCACCCGAAGGCTCGCCTATATCCTCAATCAGCGCCTGGCTGAGCCGTATCAGATGCTGGCGGTCACTTTCACCAACAAAGCAGCCGGCGAGATGAAAAACCGGGTAGCCTCTGTTTTGGGCGTAGAGATTCCTGAACTCAACGTTTCTACTTTTCATTCTTTCTGTGCCAGGTTTTTGAGAATCGAGGGCGGCCTCTTAAGTTACCAGACCAACTTTACAATTTTCGACTCCGATGATTCACAAACGCTGATTAAAAATTGTATCAAAGACTTAGGACTGTCAAGCTCTCAGTTCACGCCCAAGTCTCAAGCCAACAAGATATCAAACTGCAAAAACAAACTAATCGGACCCGGAGAGTTTGCCGCCAAAGCCAGCGGCTATTTCGAAGATGCGACTGCCAAAATCTATACACTCTATCAAAGACGCCTGCACCAATGCAATGCTATGGATTTTGATGACCTTTTGTTTAATACGGTAGTTTTGCTGCGTGACAACGATGACGTCAGCTCCAGATATAAATCACGATACAAGTATCTGATGGTAGACGAATACCAGGACACCAACCATGTGCAGTATAAACTATTGCGCTATTTATTGGATGACCATGCCAACCTCTGTGTAGTGGGCGATGAAGATCAATCTATCTACGGCTGGCGCGGAGCCGATATAAGAAACATTCTCGATTTTGAAAAAGATTTCCCTGGCGCAAAAATAATCAAATTAGAACAAAACTACCGCTCAACTAATTTGATTTTAAAAGCAGCTTCGGCAGTAATCGACAATAACCAGGCCCGCAAAGGCAAAGAACTGTGGAGCGACAAATCCGAGGGAGATAAACTAAGCTTGTACCTGGTTGATTCGGCCGACGACGAAGCCTTACAAATCGTCAAACACATTATGGATTCCCAGCAGTCCGGCAATAGTCTTAAGGAAAAAGTTATTCTTTACCGCACCAATGCGCAGTCACGCCCGTTCGAGGAACAGCTTAGAAGAAACAGTCTGCCCTATCAGATTTTTGGCGGCATTTCGTTTTATCAAAGAAAAGAAATCAAAGATCTGATGGCTTATCTCAAGCTGATTGCCAACCCCAAAGATGATGTCGCATTTCAGCGCATAGTCAATTACCCCAAAAGAGGCCTGGGCAATAAAGCTATCGAAGATCTCTCACAACTGGCAGCTCAGAACAAAGAGTCATTTTACGAAGTTGCCCTGAAAGCAGCTGAGTATAGTTCTTTGTCTACGCGCGCCAGGAAACTAAAACCGTTTACCGATATCATTGAAAAATATCGCCAAGACAAAGACGTAAGGCCGGTTGATTTGTTGGTACAGGATTTAGTCGGCGACATAAAGCTCTTAGAAGAACTAATTTCCGAAGACCAGATAATCGGCCAGACTAAAGTTGAAAATGTGGAAGCGTTTATCGAGGGTGCGGCTGAGTACGCCCGCTCCAACGGCGAACCAACGCTTGATAACTATTTGGCGGAAATTTCTCTGTTTACAAATACGGACAGTTACGCAGAAATCGAAGAAAAAATTACGCTTATGACCATTCACTCGGCCAAAGGATTAGA
>JADFPZ010000281.1 GCA_022562075.1 Candidatus Zixiibacteriota bacterium
AATCTTCAACAGTTTCAATTTTTTCGCTTTGGTTCATCATTCTGTTGTTCAGATAGGCTGCATCGTAAAAAAGAAAGCCGAATCCTGAGCCAAATCTAAGCCTCGGCTCAATCGTTCCATAAACAGTCCTGATTGCTGCAAACTGTTCGTTGCGGTAACCGCGGAGAGTCCCCGGTCCGCCTATCAAAATTAACTCTGAGAGGGGTGGCAAATCTTCTTTGGTTTCCAATCCCTGGTATCGGATCTTACCGTGCCAGATAAAAGGTCCTGCAAACTTTTGGAAAAGTGAGACCGTGAGATTGTTGCGCGTTTCGTAAAATGATCTCTGCTTGAGAAATTCCGGCAGGTTATCAGACGTATATTTTCTAAATCTGAAATCAATGGCCCAGTTAACTTCTAATCCGTTTGACGGATTAAAAGATGTCGGTTGGGTTCGCTTGAAAATCGCCAGCTGCCCACTGACTGCTCTGTAATTTAGATTCCCAGTTTCGGGGATAACTGATTTCCAGCCCAGTTTAAGGCTGGTAGTGAAACTGTTGTTTAGCCGGGTAGCATAGCCGGCTGCTATATCAAACTCGTAGAATTCATCCCGGTAGTTTCTTGTCAGGACTTCAAATTTCAGTTTTCCGGTTCCTGCTATAAATAAAGGCTGACTATACTGAACGTGCAGAAGATTCCGGCCGCTCTCTCTTTTTTCAGAAACGATTTCCACTCTCTTCCCTGAACCAAACAAATTGTTTAAGGCCAGATCAAAAGACCAGACAGTATTATTTTCTTCTCCTGCAATTCCTGCCGCGCCTTTGAAACTGACAGGAGTTTGCTCCAAAAAGTTGAAGACAATATCCGATACGGTATAACCCGGCCGCGGAGCCAGTTCAAGCGGCGGCTTGAAAGTCAAAAAAGGCACATTCCGCGCTGCTGTTTCAGCTTGCTTGATAAGTGCAGGCGTAACTTTCTTGCCGGTCAAATTGGGAACATAATTTGAGATTATGCCGGGGCCGGTTCTTGAAAGTCCGGCGTAGATCTGTTCACCGATTTTAACCAGCGGCCCCATATTAATATCTAGTTTAAGTAAAACCAGGCTGTCTTGAATCGAAATCTTTTTTGTCTCGGCTGATACATAAAGATAGCCCTGGTCTCTGAATTTCTGTAATCGTTGGTTGATAGCAATGCTGACACTGGCGCTGTCAAAAGGAATATGTATATCATCTGACTGCTGAATCGAGTCGGCTATCAAAATAATTTTTGAAACAAAATATTTGCTGCCTGCCCGGATAATTATGTTGCCGCTTTTTATTTCCATGGCAGCATCTATATAGCCGCGACTGACCAGGTCAGTTACGATTGAATCCAAAAGCGCAAACGAAGGGTCAGGCGACCTCTCAACTGCCTTCTTTATGTCTCTGCTGTTCTCTGGTACTCTGCCCTCGAAAAGCAGCTCAACCGACTGCACCGATTGAACAATAAATGCAGCCAGAACCAGCAGCATGATAAATAGTCGTGCAAACATCAAAATCGCGCCACAACTTCGGTTCGACCGGTTATGCGTGCAGTAGTTTCATTTGAGTGACGCCCGGTCAGCCGCAGATTAATACGCATATCTTTTTTGAGGCCATAGTTGAACCCAGCAGTCCACAAAATACCTCTGCTGCCGAATTTGTTGCCTGTGAGCTGATATGACGGAGCAAAGTTTACGTTATAAAGGCTCTGGGCGTAAAGTTCCAGCGAAGTTCTTATCTCTCCTTTTGTCATCATTCGGATTTTAGTTTTTAGGTCAATCGAGAAAATTTCTGATTTTTCTTCAATTGATGACTGCGCCTTACGAAATGACAGACCTATCGAATATTCGTTCGAATATACTAACTTGCGAATTGTCAACGCACTTTTGAAGCCGTCGATATCTCCGCTGCCTATAAAATAGTTGTTACGGTTGCTTTGGAACAATTTTATTTCCTCGACGAAAAAATAATCCTTCGAGGTTTGCTTTAGAGAAAGAGTCCCGTCAAAATCACGCCTGATTCTGTCGATACCGGCGATATTTCTAACTTCAATCCTCTGCTTGAGACTAATATTGATCGCATGGCCGCTTTTTATTTGTATTAAGCGAATGTCGCTGCTGTTGCGACGGTTATATACCAGGTATGGCTGACTGTCGTCTGAGTAAAAAGGCAGGAACCACCAAAGTGTG
>JADFPZ010000074.1 GCA_022562075.1 Candidatus Zixiibacteriota bacterium
CAATGTATGGTCTGCCATATGCATCAACCCAATGCCTTCCTGAATACTTATTACGGTTTTCAAATGTGGGATTATGAAACCGATGGTGAACCCATGTATCCCAAAAAGCAACAATATCTTTCTTCTGAAGAATCCTTTGTCATGCTCGACAAAAATCCTGAGGAAGCGGTTCTACGCGGGAATTGGGGCGACAAAGATTTTCTGATCCAGGTAAGTGAGTTGAATCCTACACTGCAGAAAACCCAGTTTGCCGACTATAACGGTCATGGCTGGATTTTCCGGGCGGTATTCCGAAAGGATCGCAAGGGCAATTTGCTTGATAAAGACAGCAAAGCCATCCCCTGGGCTTCCGAGCATAAATTTCATGGCGTTATTCCGCTTGAAGGGATCGATACCGGATTTTGTGATGATGAATGCCGAAAGGCGCAAAAAGCGGTTCATTTGAAGGACATTCATTTAGAAAAAGGGATGCACTGTGTCGATTGCCATTTTGAGCAGGATAACCACGGAAACGGCAAGCTTTATGGGGAATTCCACAACGCCATTGAGATCCAATGTGAGGATTGCCACGGCAGGGTAGATCAAAGAGCGAGCCTTAAAACTTCGGGTGTGGCAGCCTCCGATGGTGGATTGGATCTGAGCAGACTCTTCACTCCTTTCGGCGAGAGGAGATTTGTGAAGAGAGGCGACAGGGTTTTGCAGCGTTCTATGCTGATTGATACCCTTGAGTGGGAAGTGAGCCAGGTGCTGAATTCGGTCACCCCAGGTTCGGATGATTTCAACCCGAAGTCGAGAGCGGCAAAACTCGTGGCGAAGGGTGGGGGTACATGGTCGGAAGGGATGGATAAATCTGCCCTGGCCCATTCGATCGAGAAGATGGAGTGCTATACCTGTCATACTTCCTGGATCACCAACTGCTTCGGCTGCCACCTGCCGCAGCAGGCTAACTGGAAAAAAGATATGGCGCATAATGAAGGTGAAGTGTCCCGCAGCTGGACCTCCTATAATCCGCAGGTGATACGAGATGATGGCTACATGCTTTGTATCGGCGCTCACACCAAGGGTAGCAAAGTTTCACCGGCCAGGTCATCGAGTGCACTTATCTTGAGCTCGCGCAATGCCAACCGTGAACAGATTTATATTCAGCAGCCGCCGATTTCTGCACCGGGCTATAGCAGTCAGGCTTTTAACCCTCACGCACCTCATACCGTACGAACATTTGAGACCAAGACTTGTATCGACTGCCACGTCTCCGAAAGGAACGACAACAACGCCTGGATGGCCCAGATTCTTTTGCACGGCACCAACCTGGTTAACTTTATGGGCAAATATATTTATGTCGGCACGGGCTCTCATGGTATTGAAGCTGTGGCCGTTACTGAAACAGACGAACCCCAGGCTGTCATCGGCAGTTATTTGCACAGTCTGGCCTACTCTGATTATTACAAAAACCATATTAATAAGAATCGTGAACTTGAGGTTTCCTACCACCACTCCGGCACAAATATCAGGTCCCTGCAGATGCGCGGTGAATATTTATATACTGCCAACGGCAGCGACGGATTCAGAGTTTATGATATTGCCAATATCGACAACAAGGGTTTTTCGGAGCGTATAATTTCGCAGCCGGTTTCATTCTGGGGACAAGACACGCACGTCAAGACTACCAACGCCACAGCAGTGGCGCTGCCGACAAACATGCCGATCGATACCAAAAGATTCTATCGTCCTGAAAACATGGAACAATGGCCGATTCATCCGCTTTACACTTATGCTTACATTACTGATTCAGTAGAGGGATTGATTTTAGTCGATGTTATGAATTTGGTCGATGGCAAGCCGGAGAATAATTTCCTTAGTCGAGAAGTAACTTTTAATCCGGACAATGTTCTGGCCGGTGCCGTGAATTTAACTATAGCCGGAAATTATATCTATATTTCGTGCGACACAGGACTGGTCATTGTAAGTGTCAGTAATCCGCAGATTCCAAAAGTAGTCAGTATCGTCAGAGATTTCAAAAAACCAAAAGCGGTAGCTATCCAGTTCAGGTATGCTTTTGTCTGTGACGCTGACGGCGTAAAGGTTATGGATATTACCTTCCCTGAAAAGCCAAAATTCATAAAAGGCAACACCATAAAGCTTAAAGAAGCCAATGATATATATCTTGCCAGAACTTACGCCTATGTTGCGGCCGGATCTGAGGGACTGGTTATCATTGATGCTGAAAATCCCGAAGATTTAAAAATTGACCAGAAATTTACAGACCATGGTCATATAAATGACGCTCAGGCAGTAAAAGTTGCCTCGACCAATGCCAGTATATTTGCGTATGTAGCAGATGGTCATAATGGGCTGCACGTTTTACAACTGACTTCTCCCAACAGAACTCCGGGATATCTGGGATTTAGTCCCAAACCGAGTCCGAAATTGATTGCTACCAGACACACTCACGGTAAAGCAATTGCGCTGTCAAAAGGTCTGGACAGAGACAGAGCCGTTGATGAAAGTGGTAATCAGGTTTCTGTTTTTGGGCGCTTAGGCTCTCGCCCTTTTAATCTGCAAGAACAGCATAAAATGTTTTTAAAAAATGACAAACTCTGGACTGTGGACGAAGACGGAGATGTAGAATATGAGGATTAGCTAAAGGTCAGCTATCCGTGCTGTCTTCAGAATTCGCCCACTAAATAAACTTTGTAGTCAGTATGAAAAATAGATTCGTTTTGCTTCAGAAAATTCTAATCGTTTCTATCTGTTCTCTGCAGTTATTTTCTGTCAACTCTTTCGCCCAGCATAAGACTCTCGGGCCCGGCGGCTGCGGGCTTGGTCAAAGCAATTGCCATAGCGGCGAAAATGACTGGTGGAAAGATGACGACCACAAAGTAACCATCCAGTCTATCTACGACAGCTATGCCTTGTACAGCAAGATTGCAGATTTAGCAGGTGTTGGTGCCGACAACATGATGAAAGGCAGCTCAAGTTGCATGAAATGTCATGGTACGGTCGTTTCCGGCAATGAAGCCGGCGAAGTTGACGAAGGTGTCAGTTGCGAAAGCTGTCACGGCCCCGGCAGCGCCTACAAAGAAAAGCATACCGAGGGGGACCCCAAAGCGGGTAAGGACAGACCGGGCTACGCCGCCGGTCTAAAATTGGGCATGGTCGAGCTGGCCAATCTCGCGGCGCGCGCCGAGGCCTGTGTGCGCTGCCATTATGTGACGGATGAAAAACTTTTGCGCGCCGGGCATCCCAGCGGAGCGACCTTTGGTTACGCCAAAGGTATTCGTTCAGTCTCCAAACACTGGGACAGAGCAGCCAGTTCTGCTGACACAAAAAATGACCCATTCAAAAAAGCTATGGAAAAGCGCGGCCCTATTCCGACTATCGCAGTAGCCACCAGTGCCGGCGGTGACAGACCGGCGCAGAGAGCTTACGCTCCGCCTCCTCCCCCGCCACCTCCGTCGGTTGACCCCTTCTTTCCGCTAAAGGCAGCAAGGCCAATCAGCCTTGAGCCGTTTCCGGTTCTGCCTGATTCGGCAACTTTCCAGCAAATTATGATTGTCTTAAAAGCCCGCCTCGAACTTCTTTATAAAAAGATTGGTAAGTGACTAGTGACGGCTGACCAAAACGCCCAGAACTCCAAAACAATGGCAATGCGCATGGAGCAATTCCATGACCGCTGGACTTCGGTCGGCACCAATAGCGGCATACTTGAGCTAAAAGAAAGACCAACACCTGCTCAGCTCAAACAGTATGATATTTTCAAAGAGTACGACGATAAACTGCTTGAAAAAATCTCGCCTGACATATCGATAGCCCGCTGGAAGGCCGGCGCTATTTTATTCGAAGAAGGCTCATACATAGACCTGGCTTTTTATATTATCAGCGGCAACGCCAGTCTTCAGGTTAGTCGCAATCAGTCACAGCTGCCAGGCGGTAACCCGATTTTTAACATTGGGCGAACCATGGCCGTCCCAATGACTATGGCAGTAAGTCCCGAGACCGAGCAGCCAGCAGGCGGAACGATACTCATTTCCCAGATAGAAAAGCAGATAGAGAACGTCAAAAAAAAGACTAACGAAATAACATTTCTGGCTACAATGGATATTGATTCTGCTTTTGGCAAAGAGTCAATCCTTGAGCCGGGAGATATATTTGGCGAGATAGGCGCTTTGATTGGCTGGCCGCAGGTTGTCACCGCTCAGACAACTTCGGAATGCGAGATAATTCAGATAAGAGTGCCGGCTTTGCGTCAGATGAAACGCAAATCGGCAGCGCTCAAAGAAAAAATTGACAAAATTTACAAAGACAAACTGCTTCTGGCTCAGCTCAAAGGAACTCCCCTTTTTCAAAAATGCAGCGATGATTTTTTGGAGTCGCTGAAAGATAAAATGGAATTGATTTCGCTTGATACCGGAGAGCTTATCACCAGCGAAGGTGAAAAAGTTGATTCTCTTTATATGGTACGTTCTGGCTTTGTCCGCTTAGCTCAGAAACTTGGCGAAGGCGAAATGGTGGTGACCTATCTTTCCAAAGGCATGACCCTGGGCGAAGTTGAACTATTAGTTCAGGATACCGGCGGCTGGGTCTTTACTGCCACAGCTGTAGAACATACCGAACTGGTAAAACTTTCGATCGAAGCCTTTAACCAACTGGTTGCTTCTTTTCCCGAAGTTGAAACTCTTCTTTGGAACTCAGCCATCAATCGCATAAAAGAATCCGGCTATAGCAGAAAAAATATCCAGCAGTCAGAATTTATTGAAACAGCCCTCAAGCAGGGACTGGTCGAAGGCAATTCTATTTTAACAATTGACCTTGATACCTGCACCCGCTGCGATGACTGCGTGCGGGCCTGTGCCGACACCCACGACGGCATCCCCCGTTTTGTGCGCGAAGGCAACAAGTATAATAATATTCTTTTGACTCGCGCCTGCTATCACTGCGAAGACCCGGTTTGTCTGATTGGCTGCCCGACCGGCGCTATCAGAAGAGCCTCTGTCGGAAGCGTGGTTGAAATCGTTGATGACCTATGTATTGGCTGTAACATTTGTGCAAACAATTGCCCCTACGACGCTATCACTATGTTTGAGACCGGTGAAACCTGGCCGAACAATATGCTTCCCGAGCCGCTTAGAGACAAACCGCGGCTGCTGGCCACCAAGTGTAATCTTTGTTATGACACCGGACATGACCCGGCTTGCGTATCGAATTGTCCCCATGGCTGTGCCGTTCGAGTCGGTTCTGTTGAAGAGTTTCAGGCGCTTATTTCAAAAAAGAGTAACGGCGCCAAATGAACAGAACCTGGTCGATATATGAGTTTGTCAGCTCGCCTATGTGGATGAAGGCATTTATTTATATTTTTATAATCTCTGTAATTGTTTTTACTGCAAATCATTTTATCGATGAAGTTCGTCCCGGAAATTTTTGGGGTCTGACCTATGGCACTATCGCTGCTGTTTTGTTCTTTGCCGTAGCTGCTTATGGTTTTCGCCGCCGAACTATGAAGACAAGTTCAAAAATGAAACTTGGACGTTCATACATCTGGCTTCAGTTTCATCTGTACGGTGGCGCGCTCTCTCTGCTGTTCATGTTCATGCATATAAATTTTCAGTTCCCGCAAGGAGCCTTTAACTGGTGGCTGTGGGGTCTGACGGTCTGGGTGGTACTCAGCGGTATTGTAGGAGTTGTCCTTCAGAAATGGATTCCCAGACTTATGTCTTCGGCTTTAACACTTGAAGTGCGCTATGATAGAATTCCGGAACTGGTAGCAGAACTTGCCGAAAAAGCAAGAGCAGAAGCCGCCGGTGCCTCTGAACCAATTCAGGATTTCTACAACCGGACCATGGCTGCCGATATGGAAAAACCGCTGGTGCGTCCATCGTTCTTCATTGATATCACCGGCGGAGTTCAGGCAAGAATAAGACAGATGGATTATTTGAAACAGTTTCTTTCACCTGAAGAAGAAGATAAGCTCGAGAAACTTGAAATGCTGTTTAGGACCAAGCTTGAGTGCGACGCTCACTATACTCTGCAGAAACCGCTGCGGGTCTGGCTGGTCACGCACCTGCCGGTCTCAATAGTTTTGCTGGTACTTCTGCTCATTCACCTGTTCATAGTTTACTACTATTAGAAAGTATAAATGGCTAAAGGAAACGACAGATATAGACGCAAAAAAGGCAGCTTCGCAGAAGCAGAACTTTCTGTAAGCAAGAATTATATGATTCCTGCCAAAAGACGGGGGATGGTTGTAATCGGCACACTGGTTTCGCTTTTACTGATTGTATTTTTTGCGGTAGACCATATTTTTCTCTCGGCCAGTTTTTCATCGCCGGGGCCGGTGACATCGAACCATGCCGATTTTGAGCAAGACTGCCTCAAATGCCATGAACCGACAAACGAAGTCTCTGATGCCAAATGTCAGACCTGCCATGAGAAATTCGGCGACGATATCGGCGTATATTCATACGATTCACATTATCTATATCGCTCCGAAAAGTTTTCTCGTATTGAGATGGCCGCGGCCAAACATGGCAGCGACCAGGAGAACTGCTATTCCTGTCATCAGGAACATAACGGGCGACTGGCGGCAGTTACCGAAGTTCCTGATAACAATTGCCTGGACTGTCACGATTATGGTTCGTTTAATTCAGGCCATCCGGAATTTCAATTCGCCCGTGATCTTATTCCCGATGACTCGGCGATCAGATTCACTCATGCCCGCCATGCTGATTTTGTTTCTAAATTTCTGGTGCAAAAAGGTGAGCGCTCTTATCTTGAAGAGACCTGTCTTTACTGCCACAACGCGGCTGATGACGGCCGTGGCTTTCAGGCCATTGATTTCGACAAGCACTGCGCCGATTGCCACCTGACTGCCGGTTCTGAGACACCGCTTTTAAATATCAAAAAAGGGAATGCTATCGGAGTCGAAACCTTAAATATGGTCAGGCGCAAAATGAGCCCCGGCACGCGCTGGGCTTTTTATACTAACCCGAACGAGTTTACAACGCTGGGCGGTGTAAAAGTTAAAAAATCCCCGGTCTACCACAAAGACCCCTGGATTTTGGAAAATTTGAAAACTATAAGAACAATTCTATACCCTAATTTAGGCCTCGATGGCTTGCTTCATACTACAGATAATCCACAGGATTTAAACATTCGGCGCAAGAACGAAAAAATGATCAGTACACTTGAAGAATACATTTTGCAGCTTCGCGGCCGCCCCGAACCAGAGATACAACAGAACTTAAAATCAATAGACTCACTTCTAAAAATAGCACGCAAGAGATATAAGAATGAATTACGGTTACTTAGAACAAATAAAAGAAGTACGGCTGATTTTACGTTAAACCAAAATTTGACTCAAGGCCAGATAGACGATCTGCTGGGCTTGGCTGATAAACTAACCAGCGCCGGCAAAAAACTCTGTCAGGATTGTCATATTCTAAAAAATGCTGCTTTGGTCAGTTATGACGGTAATCAGCTTTCTATGATCAGAGCGGAGTTTGACCACCGCGCTCATATTTTAGAAAGGCAATGCTTAGATTGCCATAATGTAATTCCTATTACCAAAGAGATGAGCAGCGATGCACAGATGATAAAAGCGATTGATATTTCTGCCACTCAGAATCTACCGGGCATAGAGAACTGTCGCGAGTGCCATACTGAAAAGAAGGCAGCCAACGATTGTGTTTCGTGTCACTATTTCCACCCCAATAAGGAGCAGCGCGGTAGTCTGCGTCTATTTGTGGAGTAAGAAATGCCGGCCAGATTATTTTGCAAAACAGGGCCTTTGGCCGGAAGTTCTTTTCAAATATTAGACGAAGCCACTATCGGTAAAAGTTCCTCTAACGTAATAGTGCTTCCGGCGGATGTTGTTTCCGGAACTCACGCTCGTATCTATCTTGATTCTCAGTCGGGCAGGTATATTCTTGAAGATTTAAATAGTCGCAACGGCACCAAGCTTGACGGCATCCGCGTAACAGATAAACAAAAACTAGATAAGCTAAACGTGATTACATTTGCCGGCAAATTTGACTTTATTTTTCAGACTGCCGACACATTTTCACCCGCAGTACAACGTACAACCCCTCCCACACTAGCACCTGCGCCACCTCCGGCAGACTCAGCAGAAAAAACAATAGCAGAGGTTAGTATGGGCGGGCTTCCGGCCGGATTAGGACAAACACCAAGCACACAAAAAGATGCAGAGAAGACTATGGCCGACCAGGGCCTGGCTGGGCTGCCAGCGGCACTCTCTAAGATAGACGACCAGCAGAAACAAACTGAAGATGACAAGCCTGAAGAAAAAACAATGATAGATTCTGGCGGTGAAGTTCCGGCCGGGCTGCCCAGTTTCGGAGGTCCAGCAGCAGACGGTTTGAAAGTAGATGACGAAGCTACTGTTGGCATGAGCGCTCCTACACCGAAAGCCGCACCACAAAAAAAATATCAGCTTCAGGTCAAAGACAGCGGCCAGCAGTTTAATCTTAAAGAAGGCGAAAACACAATCGGCCGCTCAATGGAGTGCACTGTAGTCATAAACAACGAATCTCTTTCACGCCGCCATGCCGCTATTAACATTAGTGCAGAAAAAATGACAATCAAAGATTTGGGCAGTTCCAACCATACTTTTGTGGACGGTAACAAGATTGACAGTGAGCAAGAAATCTCGGCAGGTTCAAAATTAAAATTTGGAAATATTGAAGCAATAATAATTGAAGGCTAAAATATGAATATGACTTCTGAAATAGACAAAGACGGATGCTTACTGCTTAAAGAGACCGTAGACCTCCCTGAAATACTCGACCTGCTCATAGTCGGCGGCGGCCCCGGCGGTACAACTGCTGCCTTTCACGCCAAAGAACTGGGTCTGGCGGCACTGGTAATCGACTTTGATGACGTCATGAAACGTATCAGAGATTACCCCAAAGACAAACTGATTTTGCCTGATTTTGGCGGCGGCGACAAAATGAAATTCCCCAAAGGCGGTGAGCTAATCAATAAATTGTTATTTGGGCCTATCGATAAAGACAATATGCACTCTGCCTGGAAAAACTTATATAGCGAGTGCAGTGTGCCGGCTATGATTGGAGTTGAGCTTACCGGACTTGAAAAAGGCGCAGACGAAGTCTGGCAGGTCAAGACCTGGAACCACGCTAACAAGACAGAGCTTAATCTCAAAGCCAGACATATTATAATTGCCATAGGTCGCGGCGTCCCGCGCAGATTCGATATCCCCGGCAATACAGATGGTATAGCCTACCGGCTTGACGACGCCGCTGCTTATGTCGGACAGCCCGCCTGTGTTTTAGGCGGCGGAACTTCGGCTGCCGAAGCCGTGCTGGCCATATCAGCCGCTAAACTCGAAGCCGGCGATAAGTGCGATGTTTGCTGGTCGTATCGCGGCACTACCATGCCAAGAGTTTCTAAAGCTTTAGCCGAAGTTTTTTTTGAAGCGCACATGAACAATGGCAATATCAAGTACTATCCCAATAGCGATGCGGTGGCTATTGTCACGGCCGAAGACAGAAACGAATACCTTTCGATTCGCACCGACCGACGCTCAATGGAAGGCCGCCCCAGCGAAACAACGCAGGTGGAATTCCGCAAAGAATGCTGTATCGCCTGTATCGGCGAAGATATCCCCGAAGGCTTTTTGAACTCACTGGGCATCTATATGTTTACCGGCGGCCCTAATAACAAAAAGCGCATGACCGTAACCAAGTATCTGGAAACACAACAGCCAAATATCTATATGGTCGGAGATATCTTAAGCCAGGCTTATTTTGAAACTGATGATTTCACCGCCGACCCGGCCGGTTTTACAGAAATAAAACATCGCGGCAATATAAAATCAGCCATGCGCGACGGCGTCTATCTTGCAAAAATCATCAAAAACAGGCTGGCCGGAAAACCTGATGAAGACGTAGTCTTAGAAGATGCTGATATCGATCTTGCCGAAGCTCCGGCAGAAAAGAAAGAACCGGCTGTAATGGCCACTATGCCGGTTGAAACACAAGGCCCGCCTGCCGCCAGTATAACGGCAGAGAGAGCCACCGAGGAAAGTCACGCCTGGTTAGTGCGAATTCTGCCCGGCAATATAGAAGAAAATGAATACGCTCTAAAAGAAAACGGAGTGACCACAATCGGCAGAGTCGACTCTGATATAACTTTTCCCGATGACACTCTGCTTTCCGACCAGCATGCTTCCATTATCCACAGCGAAGAAGGCTATTCGCTCAGAGATGACGGCAGCGCCAATGGCGTTTTCTTAAAAGCCATCGAAGGTAAACAGTATGAAATCAAAGACAGAGATCTGGTAAAAATTGGCCGCCAGTATCTGATGTTTCATTCTCAAAACGGAACCTATGGGTTTACGCACTACGATCAAAGCGGTGTAGAAAAAGGTAAGTATTCGATTCCAGACAAAACGATTCTTGTAGGGCGGGAGACTCCTGATATAACTCTTGATGAAACTGACAAAACTATGTCGCGCCGTCATCTGACCCTGGCCATAAAAGAAGGAAAACTTCTCTTAAAAGACTTAGTCAGTGTCAACGGAACTTATATTCGGGTCAAAAACGCCACCAAATTAGAACACGGTACTCTCTTTAGAGTCGGCCAGCAGCTCTTCTGCATGACCATGAAACAGGATGCTGTCTTAAATACCGGACATATAACTCTGATGCCGGTATCAGCGCCGCAGCCTGCCATCCCTGAGCCAAAAGCAGCCGAGTCGGCCGTCCCGGAAAAAGCAGCAGAGGCTGCTCCGGCGGCAGCAGACGGAGCGCCAGCGGTTACTTTCAAGAATGACGGCAGGACATTTCCAATTCAGCCCGGCCAGACAATCTGCGAAATAGCCGAAGCCAATGGCTACACCATCAACGCCGAATGTCATGCCGGAATGTGCGGCAGCGACCCGATAAAAGTTA
>JADFPZ010000282.1 GCA_022562075.1 Candidatus Zixiibacteriota bacterium
AGATTGTGAAATCGGGAATCGAGACTTTGAATACGTAGGTTCGATTCTTACAGCAGACCTACTATCCGGCCTGGGCGGCTTTTCTCTTAGATGGGGCTACGAATTTGATTCTAAAGAGCACCTCGTTTCACTGGGCATAAATATAGCAATTATAAATTAACCTTAATCGATATCGCAGTACAGAAGGGGAAATATCATGGGAAAGACAGCGCTCGTTATCAGTGGTGGCGGCTCCAAGGGCGCCTATGCAGTTGGAGCAATCAACTATATGGTCGGTACTCTCGGCCTAAAATTTGACATTGTCATTGGTACCAGTACCGGCTCGTTGATTGCGCCTTTCGTCATTACTGACAAGATTGCAGAACTTAACAATTTCTATAGTCATGCTGGTGACTTCGGTCTGGTCGAAAAGAAGCCGGTGTATCAATGGAGAAAAGCCAAATCTATTTATAAGACTACCGGCCTGAGAAACAAATTGAAGGAATTTCTCAATAACCAGCTCTTTACAAGTCTCACTAATTCTAAAAACAATATGCTGATATGCACGGTCGATTTTGTAACTGGCAAAATAGTCAATTTCTACACCGGGCCCCATTTGGGAATTAGCTCCGAGCAATATGAACTGAAAAAGCTTGCAAACAGAGACACTCTAGTAAACGCGGTACATGCATCGGCAGATATGCCGGTATTGACGCCTCTGCTAAGCATCCAGGGAGGTCTATATGCCGATGGCGGCGTTAAGGAAATTCTGCCCATCTGGCCGGCAATTGATATGGGCGCAACACAGATTTACGCAATAATTCTATCATCAAAAGAAAAACAGATAAATCCAAAAGCATGGAAAAATAAAGATAAGCTATCTTTAATAACCATTGCACTTAGAACAGTCGGCCTTCTACTTGATGAAATCAGGCAAAACGATATTCATCCTGCCCTGCTGCACAGCAAATCGTCTGAATATATCAACAAAGTAGCAAGAATTGAAAAAGGCCTGGCCGAAATGAGAACTGTCCTGAATAACCAGCATAATATCCCAAAGTCTGATCTAGACCAGCTTTGGAGCAAGTATTGCAAATTTCCCAAAATTCCCAGCCAATTTCCCAGCAGCGATAAAGTTTCTATCAGGATTGTTCAGCCAGAGAAAAAGAGTGACCTGCCGCTCGGTACGCTCGAATTTAAAAACAAACAAATGGTGACAATGATAAAGACCGGTTTCGAGCAGGCAAAGACTCAGCTGAAATAGCGGGACAATGAACGCTGCCTGAATCTTGATGTCAGCCAAATACATATTTTCAAATAACTGATAAAAAAGGAAATACCAATGTTAGAGGAACTGCAAAAGCTGATAACTAAATTAAAGGACTTAGTTGAACAGCATGTTCAGGATAGTAATGCCAAAAAATCTATTCTTGAAGCAATTAAAGAGGTCGATATAGACTCCTCAAAAAGAATTGTCAATTGCGAAGCGCGACTAATGAAATGTAAAAAAAATACTGAACAGACCCATTGGCTGACGCGTCTATGGCGACCAATAACCATGCTGTCATTTGTGCTGATAATCGTATTGCATAGTTTTGGATGGCTTGTCGTCGAAGAGATTCATGATGAAATGTGGACTTTGATACAAATCGGACTGGGCGGTTATGTTGTCGGTCGGTCGGCTGAGAAAATTGTTGCTAAATTAAATCCATAATTGATAATTAGTTGCCTTTTTTTGTCCTCGACTTTTCTAAAAATAGCGGCGCCGGAACTCGGGCACCGGCAGCAGTCTCAAATGCTTATCCAATAATTTACTTTGACGAGCAGGGTATTGTCCGCTGCGGTTGAAAGAACGTCACTCAGATCGTCTCTCCAGTTAAAAGAACCGTCCGAGCGCGAATTACTTCTTCCGTGCTGCCAGGCGAAAAACAAAACTGAGCCCGGCTTGTACTCCCAGCGAATTACAAGAGTCGACCGAATTTCGCCAAAATTAAAATCAGGCTGGACAAAAGAAAAATCTGCTGAGCCATCATTGTCCAAATCAACATCGCAGTTTCCATTGACGCAGTTTAACTCATCGTCGAGATTTCGAAATCTGTCATAGAACTCTTTTGCCCGAGGGTCAACAACTTCTTTAAATCTGCTGTAACTCCCGGCAGCAACAAACGGCTGGGCATACAACTGAACAGAAAGAGTCGGTTT